>DATAKV010000308.1:0-4809 GCA_036261375.1 Anaerolineales bacterium | reverse complement strand
GAGATCACACTAAAACCGTACTGCGGAAAGTTTGAATCGTCGGCAATGATCACGCCGCCCTGACTGACTACAAGCGCAGCGAGTGGATCGGGCATAACACCTGCGTTTAGCTCACCGGAGGCAAGCAGGGCCATACGGTCGGGGATTTTCGGTACTGCAATCGTTTTGATGTCAGCAGGGGCAAGACCTTCTGCCTGTAAAAGACGTTCGGTTGCATATTCGATAATCGTGCCCTGTGACACACCGATCTCGACACCTCTAAGTCCCTCTACGGACGTGATTCCACTTTGGGCTGAAGCCAGGATAAAAAAATGGCCATTTCCCCGGGTGGGGCGCAGGGCATACCGAACCACCTGCATCTGAATTTCCTCCCTGTTGAAGAGCATCACGGCCAGAGTTTCATTAACCGTACCATCAGCTCCACCTGCAGAAAGCAGCTGGTCACGCTCAGGTGCGGAAGCAACGGGAATAAACTCCACGCCTACTCCATGCTTTTCAAAAAGACCTTCCTGCTCTGCAACATACATAGGAAGCGTATCGATGATCGGCAGGACAGCAATTTTTAAAGTTTTCACCTGCGAAGGGATGGGTGTGGAATTTATCTCGCTTGTCGTTGGCCCGGGTATGCAGGCAGGGAGCAACAAAACAAGACCAAGAAAAATAGTTGAAATACGTTTGTTCATTGCAGAAGTGATCCTTTCGTTGTGGTTCAATACGCTTTAATTATGATGGACTCGTATCATTTCAACCAGTGAAGATTATCCATGTTCTTTATGCTAATTCTCATAGGATTACTCTGAATATTTCCAAAGCGAATCCCTGGCAGGACCATCAAAAAGGGCGACCTTGTTCAGGTCGCCCATTGGATTTAGGGGAGTGAGACTCGTCCGTGGGGGTACGGGCTCCAATCGCAAAGATTGATGTTGGCTGTGGTCTGCCCGCCGTAAACGGTGAAGGTCTTCATCAATCCGCTTGAGTCGGTGTAGGCACCTTCGAGGTTGTAACCGGGCGCCCAAGCGTAGGCGTAATACGTTCCATTGGGGACCAGGACGCTGTACACGTTCTGGTTCTCGGGGATGGCAAATTGAATCCGTTCTCCCGTGCCGGCGTTCTCGATGTAGAGCGTCATCGGCGGATTGAACTCGCTGGGATAGCACAGGCTGCCTGAGACCGTTCCGTGAGGCAGGTCTTCGACGCGGATGTCCACATAGAAGGCCTTGTTGGCGCTGTCTCCGTATCCGAACACGGCACCATATTGGTTGCGCAGCATCCAGTAGCTAATGTAGCGTCCGCGTTTATCGGGAGCTGTCAGCGTGACCGAGACATCCACGGTCTGGCCGGGATAGACCGGGCCAGGCAGGCGGATAGCTGTTGTGCCGCCCATCTGATCGCCGTTAGTGAAGACCAGCATGTAATCAGAGGTCCAGGTGCAGGTGCCGCGGTTCTTCAGTCGCCAGGTC
The DNA here is from genome assembly GCA_036261375.1 of Anaerolineales bacterium. Classification (GTDB taxonomy): domain Bacteria; phylum Chloroflexota; class Anaerolineae; order Anaerolineales; family Villigracilaceae; genus Defluviilinea. The sequence continues at coordinate 3,349 of DATAKV010000308.1, read as the reverse complement.
TTCGTGAAGGTCTCGCCGGCCGAGAGGCGCGTCCCATCGGGGATCGTGACATCTTTGACGAAGGTCACCCAGTCACAGTACGAGATGGCTGTCGCCGTGGGCAGGGGCGTGTTGGTTGGCCGGACCGGTGTGTTCGTCACAGGGAGAGGCGTCGCGCTGGCCTGGATGGGTGTCTGCGTGGGCGCGTTCTGCGTCATGGCGGCCATCGTCTGGGTGACCATGGCCTGAAGGGTGGCGGCGGAATCAACCTGCGAGGGCTGGTCCAGTCCGATCAAAGGCATGGCGAAGATGGAGATGGGTAGACAAGCCATGATCGCCAGGGCAATAATACCGAAGAAAACAAGAATGTGGTTGGTTGTAATTTTCATGATGCACCTCCAATGTCGTGCACGGAATGGACGGCGCATTTAAAACAAATGTTCCCCGCTGGAGCCCATGTTACAAAACTGTCACAGGAAGTATTCCGGGCTGAAGGTCAGGTAGTTCTCGAATTTTCCGAACGGTACGTTGCTCATGAAAATTGTGGAGAAGGAGTCAATTCTAAATTTCCGCTCGATGAAATAACGGATCGCTGCCGTATTGATCAGCGGCGCCTCCGCGCCGAACTCTCTGCCCTGTTCGGCGAGCAGGCTTTCGGCATGAGCCAGGACGGCTGGGAAATCGCGATCGTCCAGCACGGCAAAGGGTCCACTATTCGAGCTTACATAGCCATAACCGACGATCGCCCCGCTACGTTTATAAACAAATCCCTGGCGCGTCGAGGCGATCCAGGTATGGATCGGCCCGCGTGCATGGGCCAGGATCTCCCGATCGATACGGTGTATATCCTGCAGGTGCGCTTCCAGGTTCATCGGCTCCATCTTAAGGTCGGTCGGCACTTCCACTTGTTCGGCCTGGCGGTAAAAATATTTCATGGGGAAGCGCCCATAAACGCCTGCCTTCATGTAGCGATACAAAGCGCGCTCGTCCATCGTGGCGATAATGGTGCGATAACGCGCTTCGGTTTGGGGGAAGGCTCGCGCCAGCAGCTCACCTCCCACCCCTGCCGACTGCCGGTCCGGAGAGACAAAGAATTCGGTCAGCTCCTGCAGGCCATCGTGCTCGATCGACCGCGCATAAGCGACGACCTTCCCATCCTGCTCCGCGACCCAGAAGGCAGAAGCAATATCTGCCAGGAACTCGAACATGGACCTGCGCCGCTGCCAGAGTGATTCCAGCACCTCGGGATCGTCCCCGCCGGTGATCGCCATCACATTCATGCGCGTCCCATAATCAGTTAATGCTCTGACGAACACTTCATATACAGCGTGTGAATCTTCCACAGTCCCCGGGCGGTAGGTTATCGTCATGGCTTCCTTCCTTTGATCGCTCCCAGAGCAGGGCGCGGGTACAACCCTTTCCTAAAGGGAACACCAAAGTCCATTTGCTGTTTCGCTTTCGTTAACAAATCAGGGAACTGCGGGTACAATACACGTCTAGTTTAATCCGATCCCCCACCGCGAAAGGTGGGTACCTCAATCCAAAGGAGAATTCCCCATGTTTCATACCATCATCATCGTCGGCAATGTAGGCAAAGACCCGGAGATGCGCTATACACCCTCCGGTCAGGCAGTGACTTCCTTTTCCGTGGCAACCAACCGCCAGTACACCACCGGGAACGGCGAGCAGGTCAAGGAGACCATCTGGTTCCGGGTTACCACGTGGGGCAAGCAGGCGGAAGTCTGCAACCAGTACATCCGCAAAGGCACGAAGGTCCTGATTGAGGGACGGCTGACCCCCGACAAGGCTACCGGCGGTCCCCGCATCTGGACCAAGCAGGACGGCTCCTCGGGCTCCTCCTTTGAAGTGACGGCCGGTACGGTACGCTTCCTGTCGTCGCGCGGCGAAGGAGGCGAGGCTCCGATGATGGGCAGCATGGAAGGCGCCGAGATCCCCGCCGAGGACGATATCCCGTTCTAGCCTGCCAGGTTTTTGACCGTCCAGCGCACCTGGTTGGACGGGTTCATCGCATGAACCAAGGATAGCCGCTTATGACGACACCTGCACAACCAGGCGGAGCGAAGCTCACAAGTTCCGTGGGAACACAGCCGGTTTACGCCAACCTGGCGCGCATTTCGCACTCCCCGGCAGACTTTGTCATCGACTTTGCATACCTGCTGCCAGGCGAAAACTCTGCTACTGTCCAATCGCGCATCATCATGAGTCCGCTCAGTGCAAAGCTCCTGCTGCGTGCGCTCACGGAAAACCTTGCCCGGTATGAGACGGCCTTCGGGGAAATTCCCATACCGCACAATAATTCCCTGGCCGAACATCTATTCCGCCCATCCAAACCACCCGAGCCTCCGCAGGAATAGGTCCAACCTTAACTGTAGGGAAGTGAGAGTACCATGCATAAACTTGAGAGTATCGCAAACCAGATCCGGGAGAAGTTCGATGTGCTCACCGCATTACGCGACCAGGCACTCACGGAAGCGCGCCAGCTGACACGCGCCTGTTCGCTGGCGATCCGTGCCGTCCATCGCGGTGACCAGGAGGGGATGGAAGAGCACCTGACGAACGCCCGCAAGCTTGCGAACAAGCTTCGTGAGGATCTCAAGGAGTACCCGGATCTCTTCTTCGCCGGTTACACCCAGGATGCCCTTAAGGAATTCGTCGAAGCAAACGTCACATGTGCCCTGATCCTCAACCAGCCGCTCCAGACTCCCGAGGATCTGCGTGTGAGGGAGGCCACCTATCTCAACGGGCTGGCCGAGGTGGTGGGAGAGCTTCGCCGCCGCATCCTCGACATTTTGCGTTCTGGTTATTCAGAGGAGGCGGAACGCCTGCTCGGCTACATGGACGAGGTCTACTCCGTTCTTGTGACTATGGATTACCCCGATGCGATCACAAACGGACTCCGCCGCCAGACCGACCTGGCTCGCGGCATCATCGAAAAGACTCGCGGCGATGTGACTTTCAGCCTGCGCGCCGAAACACTGAAACAGGCCATTGCGGAGCTGGGAGCCCAATTGAACAGCAGCCCTTCCATCGACCTGGAAGAGAGCGGCTTGTCCATCCAAAGGAATGAGGATGACTAAGAGATGGCACGGGGGCGCCGATTCCCGCTGATCGTTTATAGGCATATGCTGAGCCGCTGGTGGCCGGCCCTGATCGCGATCGGGCTGGGGATGTTTGCACTGGCCTACAGCGAGTACATTCACCCTCTGGCGCAGTTCATTGCCTGGCGCTGGCAGCTTGCGGCCGGCGTGGGTGGGCTGGCAATCGTTATCGGCTTGTTCTTTATCATCATCAGGCATTTTGCCTATGTTCGGGTCTACCCCACCTACCTGAAACTTGTTACCCCCTTTAT
>DATAKV010000298.1:0-5127 GCA_036261375.1 Anaerolineales bacterium | reverse complement strand
TCACCTTCCAACTCATCCAGAAAGGCGGCGGCGGCTGTCAGTTCCCTCTGGCGAGCCTGCTCGTTCCCTAGCTCGACGATGCCATACGCCAGCGCCGCGCGCAGGCCGCTGCGGCGCACTTCGGGAATGATCTGGTCCATCCAGAAATATTGGTCGGCAAAACAGGTGGTGCCAGTGCGTATCATCTCGGCACAAGAGACCGCTACCGCTCCTGGAAGCATCTCCGGTTCCATCTGCAATTCCAGGACCCGGATGGTGTTGTACCAGCCTTCCATCGTAAACAGGCTGTTCCCTTCCACGTGCCCGCGAAAGAGCGTCATAGGAGTATGGGTGTGGGCGTTGATCAATCCTGGCATCACCAGACGGTTCTTCAGCTCCACAGTCTCATCGAATTTCCTGTGGCTGTTCAAATCCTTCTGAAGTCCCATTTCGACGATCCGGTCGTCTTCAATAACGAGGTACCCTTCTTTGAAGATGCGATCCTCGAGATCCAGGGCGACAACAAGGTCACTTTTTAATAAGCGACTGCTCATAAAGATCCCTTCAATACTTCCAGTACCTCATGCGAAGATCTGGATCGGAGATCAAGGGAATAGAAGCTTATGAAAGAGAAGAACAATCCGCAGTCTGTAAGATCCAAATGATACTTTCCAGCGCGTTTATGTCCATCAGGATGCATCATGTAAATTTCCAGTCAGCCGGGGATGAGAATCATTAACACTGCTACAATATTATACAATCAATGTACACCGGCATACATGTTCAGCCTGATTCGTTGATGCTTCGAGCATTCTTTTTCCGGAGGTCTATATGGAATGGCATATCAAGTGCGAGCCAAGTGAGATTTCCCGTTATATCTTCTGCCCTGGTGATCAGCAGCGCGCGAAAAAGATCGCGGACCAATTCGATATATCCCGTCTGGTGACGGAAAGTAGAGGCTATACCGTGTACTCGGGTGAATACAGAGGTGTGTTCATGACCGTCTGCGGCACCGGAATGGGCGGTCCTGCTGTGGCCATCGGGCTCGAAGAACTGGCCCATATGGGCGGCGATACCTTCATCCGTGTCGGATCGTGTGGAGTTTTTCAGGACGGCCAAAAACCCGGCGATGTGATCGCAGCCAGCGGGACCGTGCGGGCTGGCGGCACTGCCAATGCCTATCTGCCGCCTGTCTTCCCGGCGGTGCCGACCTTTTCTGTTCTGCGTTCCCTGGTGGAAGCGAGTGAAGAACTGAATATTCCAATGACGGTCGGAGTTGGTATCGCCGGCGATGCCTTCTATGCGCCCCGGGATCCCAAACAGTCTCTTCAGATGACAACTGCGGGAGCTGTGTTCGTTGAGATGGAAAGTGATACCCTGTTCATCGTGGGCGCGGTGCGCGGTTGGCGGACAGGCGCCCTCTTCGCCTCCGATGGTGCCCCGGGCCAGATCAAACCGGATTGGGGCGAAGCCGATTTCCGGCGCGGAGAAATGGACGCGATCAACATCGCGCTGCAGGCTATGTGGAAGATCGCACAGGCAGATCAGGCAAAATAAAAGCCGGTACGTCAGATAACGGACTCCCCTCCATGAATACGGCTGGGATTCTTGTTATGGGGGCTTGATCTCTGGAATATGATTCTGAGTGTTCCGGTTATTCACAGCGGAAAACCGGTTGGTGGCAATGAAGACCAGCATGAAGGCAATCAGTGCACTTCCCAGTTCGCGCGGAATGCCCGACTGGATCTGCAATCCCACGAGTGAGCCTAACCGCAAACCACCGAGCAGGAAAGCGAACAGGACTACACCGGCAGGATGCAGGTGCCCGGCAAAGGCGATGATCAGGCCATCAAAATCATTGACTGCCGAGAAAGTTGAGACAAAGTGATAATGGACTCCCAACACCTCCACGCCGCCGGCCAGGCCGGCCAGGGAGCCACTCATAACCATTGCCAGCAATACAGGCTTGTCGACAGGCATGCCGCCAAACAGGGCAAAACGGGGAGCATTTGCATTGGTGCGCATCTCCAGGCCGCGGGTTGTGTGCCAGAGGAATAAATAAATGATCAGGGCAGCCCCGAGAGCCAGCCAGGCTCCGGCGGATAACCTGGTGCCTGGCAGCAAGGGAGACAGGCGCGCGCTCATGTCTACGCGCGGCAAGTGGACCAGACCGACCAGTACGCTGGCGATCGGGTTGAGCAACAAGGTCGAGATGACCTCATTCACGCCAATGAAATATCTAAGTAGGGCAGGAATCAATCCCCACAGACCACCCAGGAGTGCGGCTCCAACCAGGGCAGCCACAGGATGAACCACCGGCGGCAGCACTAGATTTCCGGCCAGCCAGCTGGCTGCCGCAGCTCCAAAAAGCATCTGACCGAGCTGACCAACGGAGAAGAAACCTCCGCGCAGAGCCACCGTGGCTGAGAGGCCACTGAGGATGAGTGGGGTGGCGAACTGCAGCGCGGTAACCAGGGCACAACGACCTGGGCCGGGGTTACAACTGAAGCCAGCTTCGAATAGCTTCGTATAGGCTACCAGGGGATTTTGTCCGGCAGCCAGGATCAGAAACGCACCCACCAGGAGACTTAGGAACAGGGGAAGGAAGAGCCCGGCAAGTCGTCTTACGAAGTGAGCTGCTCCAGGGATCCTCAATGAACGTCTCCGCATCCGTTTTGGGACAGAGCTGTCAATCCAGGGCTCATCCTTCCGGCTGGGCCCGGAGGTTGTTGGCGAGAGCCTCGATTTCCTCAAAGTCCGGCAGAGTTGTGGCAGCACCCAGATTTTTTACTTTGAGTGACCCGGCCGCAACAGCCCAGCACAGACTGCGCGGCAGCTCAAAGCCGCGCAGCAATCCATACAACAGTCCGGCGCGGAAAGCATCACCGGCGCCCGTGGCATCCATGGCAGTCACGTCAGGGGGCTGGATGGTAAAGCCGTTGCCCTGGGGGTCGAGGGCATGGACCAATCCGGGGCCATCTGTAGTAATGACGATTCCTTTGGAGATGGATTGCAGCCTGCGAGCATGCTGGCGGAGATCCACGCCGGGATAATGCTGGCGGATGTACGGACCGGAGTTTGTGGCGATACGCGTGAAGGGGAGTGCCGGATGCTCCGGCCAGATCACGTCGCCGATGGCAGTCGAGACCCCGAACCCGTATGCCAGCCGTGCCGTGTCCAGGCGTTCCGGTCCGCCATAGAGATCAAGGGCCAGGTACCGGACGCCATCCAACATTTCTTTCGTCAGGTGGGTCTTAGGTGCCTGGGGATACCAGAAGATCAGGAAGGAGCGTTCTCCATCGGGTGTAACAATGGCGCGAGTGAAGGGTGTGGTGACTCCATCTATCTGTTCCACAAGGCTCAGGTCAATATTGGAATGCTTGCGCAAACCCTCGATGACCAAATTCCCGTAGGCATCACGGCCTATCGCATTGCCAGTCAATTTCACTTTCACACCCAGTGCCGCCAGCCAGGCCGCCGTGTTAGAAGCCGCCCCGCCTCCGTGATAACTATCCGATGTCGGAAAGATTGCGTTTTCAGGCGCAGGCAGACCATCGGCCTGGATAATATTATCCACGCCGATCTCGCCATAACATAAGACTTCACAAGTTTCCATTCGACCCTCGTAAACTATTGTTCCAGATATGACCAGATCAAATCGCGGCATTTTACGGCGTCCAGCCCGGTTACAACTTTGATAAACAAATGGTCTTCGCTGATGGGAGAAAAACGCGTCAGACCACGTAAATTCGGATCCGCAAGCTCAACCTCAACGCAGGTCTCCTGCGTCTGGAAGAGCATTTCATCAACCAGATAGGCGGCTGCCACGGCATCATGCAGCGAGCAGCCATCCTGCTCCCAACCCATCTCTTCCACGCGCTTGATCCAGCCGGGCGCCTGGGCACGGAGCAGCTCTACCGCCGGGTTTCCATCACGGAGAGAGGCAAAGTCGCGGCGTGAGAAATGGACGCGGCGGGTGACATCCAGCCCAAGGACGTGCACAGGCCAGTCGGAACTCAGCACGACCTGCGCGGCTTCCGGGTCACACCGGATGTTGAATTCCGGTGCGGGATTCTGAACGCTAAACGAGCCGCCCATGAGGATCACCTCGCGAGTGAGGGGGACAATGGAAGGCTCGAGACCGATGGCCAGCGCCAGGTTCGTCACGGGGCCCAATGAGAGAATCGAAACCTGGCCGGGATGGGTAAGGACGGTTTGGATGATCAGGTTTGCAGCAAGGTACGAGGCAGGCCGGGGGTCCCAGGACTGGGTCTTTCCATACCCCGCCTGCCAGGGTTCGAACCAGGCCATATCCCCGAGTAGTGGGCCCGCCGCACCCAAGCCGCGTGGGATATGTTTCTTACCCAGCCAGGTAAGCAGCCGGTCGAGGTTCATATCTGCGTCCTGGATGGACACATTACCAAAAACCGAACCAGCGCCAACAAGATCGATCGATGGATTGCGCAGCAGGAAGAGTAACGCGGCTCCGTCGTCAACCTCCGCGCCGGGTGTACCCAGACCAACATCTGTATCCACATACACGAGTTTTCTATTCATGGTGAGCTAAAAGGGGGTGCAGTTCAATCGCACTCCCTTTTGTTTTCATGAGTAGGATATGAATCACAACGGTTCTTCTACCGACGCTGGCTGAGAGGCCTCCTCGGCGCGCAGCTGAGAGCGGAAACGCCGCCTCGCCATGCTGAATGCGACCCTGCTGCGCAGTGCAATGATGACCAGAACGAGCAACGTAGCGACATTCGGCAGTAACTTAACCAGGTTGGGCGGCAGGTCAGTTACGTTTTGGATTCGCACCGAAAAGGCATCGGCAAAGCCGAAGAACAAACTGGCCAGAAAAACACCCACCGGGTGGTTCACGCCAAACATGGCAGCGGCAATGGCGATCCAGCCGCGGCCGTTGCTCATGTTGCGGGTAAATAATTTCAGGTGACCAATGGAAAGAAAGGCGCCACCCAGTCCAGCGAGAGCCCCGCTGATGACCAGCGCCAGTGTCTGCAGCAGAACTGCGTTGATACCCACGGTCTCGGCCGCGCTCTTGTTTTCGCCCACTGCCCGGAGATGACGACCTCCCCGCATGCGGTAGAGGTAGATGAACATCACGATCACGGCCAGCCATGAAAAATAGACGAT
>DATAKV010000282.1:0-7820 GCA_036261375.1 Anaerolineales bacterium | reverse complement strand
TTAAAGGCGTGAAAATACGGAATTTCACAGGAAAATTCCTCTATACAGGCTTCCGCCAGATGATATGGTTTAAGAATAATTACAGAATAGGAGCAGGGTACTGAATCACCTAACAGCAATGAAAGGTGGATAAATATCTTTTAAGCCAAGCTGGGAGAGGACACTAAAAAAGTGAGCGGCGCACAAGGTGTGCACCGCTCATGCCAATCGTTGATCCGACTTAGGGAATGCTCACAGCATCCAGTGAAACTCTTCCGTTCGAAGGGCCGGCAAATACCAGCTTGAGAACATGCGTTCCTGCAGATAGAGTACTCCCGTAGCTCCATTTTTGCTGGAATAATGGAGAGGCTGTAGTCTGGTTAAGTGTATGGACCAAGGCCCCATCCACATAAACATCCATGTTCCCGAAGGAAGAGTCAGTCTTATAAATAATGCTGAAGGTCTGCCCGGTGAAACTCAAGGTGACGGAGGCTCCATTCTTCTGGGTCGATCGAAACGAACCCATGTATGCCTGGCCGTCCACAACATCCGTCCAGTGTCTGGAGTATCTGAAGGCAGGGTCTTTATCGTTGTAGATCACCGACTGTGATACAGGCGTGGAAGTGGCCGAAATACCGGTGGGTGTATTGAGTACCACCTGGGGAGTGAGCGTACTCGTTACGGCAAGGGTCGATGCTCTCGTCGCTGTACTCGTTGGAGCAGGAGTCGCTGTTTTTGAAGGAATATTTGTTACAGTAAGGGTGGGCATTCTTGTTGAAGTACTCGTCGCAGCTACACTGGGCAAGGCCGAAGGAGTGACCGTCATCGAAGGGCTGGCCGCCACAACCGGACTCGTGGAGATCGTTGCCGTACGATTGACCGGGTCCACGATCACGTATCCTCTAGTAAAGTCACGACGCCAGGCTGTGCCGGTCTGGTAGCGGGGCCCGGTCGGTGAGCCGAGATCGACGTTGTAGTTGTTATAGAGCCAGACTTCCGTGTACAGATCATCATCCGCATAACGGAAAGAGGCTTTGCCATTGCTGATCAGAAGATACGAAGCGAAGGCAAAATTCTGACGGGCAGTGTTTGCTTTGTCTCCCGGCGCAACCAGGATAATATATTTCCCCTGGCTCTGGGTCTGTTCCGCCAGGAGCATATCGCTTTTCCACTTGTTTTCACTTACATAGTCCGTAAACGACCAGGCCACGCTCCAGCGTTCCTGCATCGCCCCGCTCATGTATTGGAGGTAGCTGTACCAGGTGGCATCGTCCTGCCGGGCGATGATGTTACCAACCATGGGACGGTTATAAGGCTGGGAGTAATTCTGGTACAGGTACTGAAGGAAACCGCGCACGGCAGCCTGATAACTGGCATGGTCAGGATATTTGGCCGAGGTAAGACCATCGCCCTGGATCTCACTCAGGCTGGCCTCTACATTGTCCAAAAAAAGCCCCGACCAGCCCTTCTGCTGCTGGGTCTCCAATAAGCGGGTCACGAAAAAGCTTCGCCAGCCGGCATTCCCCGGATCCATGCGGTAATAGTTACTGGTCGGCGAGGTTTTCATCCGGTTTCCGTTCGCATCCAGCAGGAACCAGTCTGGGTGGTTTTGGCTGATCGAGCAAAAATCTCCCGCCCGATTGGCGATCTGGTTATTGGCGGGTGAGGAGGTGCAATTCCCGGGATTCTGGATTCCTTCTGCACGGAAGTACTGGGGAATTGTGGAGCTTAATCCACTGGATACAAGGCTATTGCTGAACGTTTCGTCGCCGCCGGTCAGGATGACGTTGTTGAAGTTGCCGGCTACAGTAGCAGCATCACTATTGGAGGGTGGCTTGTAAAAGAAGGCCAGGTTGACGGTCTCATTCGGCATGAGGCTGGGGTTCAGCGATGTGGCTTGCCCTGGAATATAGGCCCCGAATGCCAGGACAATCGCAAGGACAAAGCTCGCGCTTCGAACTAGGGTTTTGTTCATGAGTTTGTTGTCTCCTTCGTGTTGAGACAATCTGAACTCCAGATTGTCCGTTTTGTGTTGTTCTTGCAGTGCCGCGAAATGCTCATCGCGCCAGGGTAGTCAGCCCATGGAAGTGGATCGTGTTTTCCTAGGAGTGCGTGGTAACGTGGCCTACAAACTCGCCCCATGATATGCAAGTCGGAGGGATATCTTATAGGAGCGCGGTACTGATTCGACGAACATATCTGTAAAGCCGCCCATAGAGTGACAACAAACATCAAAATAATGTGATTAATACCGTGCAAAAAAGGGATAATTCTCTATGGAAGCCGGCATTTCTCTTCAAATCCACCATTTAGATGTTTGCTCGTATGCTATACTCCCCGAAGGGAAACTCATGCAGACGGTCCTTCTCTTTATCTTCCCACTTGTCGGTTACATTTCAGGTTCCCTGCCCTTTTCCATCTGGGTCACGCGTTATGCCAGGAACATCGACGTACGCGATGCGGGCTCGGGCCACGCCACAACGACCAACACCATCCGCCAGGCTGGTTTTGGCTGGGGCGCAGTGGTCGCTGTCCTGGATGTTGCCAAAGGATTTCTCCCAACCTATCTTGCGCTTCAAATTACGAACAACGCCTGGATCGTTGCCCTGACCGCCGCGTTTGCTGTGGCAGGCCACTGCTGGCCCATTTTTGCCCAGTTCCGCGGGGGTATGGGGCTCGCCGTCTTTGGCGGCTCCCTGTTGGCAGTTAATTGGTTTGCTGTAATCCTGGGCCTGGGATTGTTACTTACCCTTCTTCTCATCACGCGTCACGGCGCCCGGGCCAGCGTCTTCACTGGCATTTTGATCTCTGCCCTGTTCTGGATCCTAAATCTACGCGGCCTGGAATTCTGGATCGCCCTGGCTTGCGGACTGGTGATTGCCTACCGTTTTCTGATCGACTGGAACCGCAAATACCGCGAGCTCTGGCTGGACCGGGAGAAATCATGAAGATTGGAATTGTTACCGACTCAACGTGCGACTTGCCCCGTTCTCTGATCGAGCAGCACGAGCTGGAGGTCATTTCCTGTATTCTTGTCCTGGAAGGGACGGAATATGTGGATGGGACAGGGATTTCCCGCGAGGAATTCTACAGGCGCCTTCCCACGCTTCGAACACAGCCGACAACCGCCGCGCCCTCAATTGGCGATTTCTCTAGCCGGTATAAGTCCTTGTTCAGCCGCGGCTGTGACCATATCCTCTCCATCCACGCCGCCGGTGCGCTGACATCCATCCTCGATATTGCCCGGCAGGCCTCTCAGGAATTCACAGATCAGGTTACCTGCCTGGATAGTACCTCCCTTTCCCTTGGGCTGGGTTTCCAGGTGCTGGCCGCCGCCGAAGCCGCCGAACTGGGTCTGCAGGCCGCTTTGGACGCGATCGACTCGACAAAAAAGCGGCTCCACGTCTATGCCGCACTCGATACCATGGAAAACCTCAAGCGCAGCGGACGTGTGCCGGCGGTAATCACCATGCTGGGCAGCCTGCTGAACGTCAAGCCGCTGATCGAGCTGGCGAACAGCCAGGTCAGGCCTCTTGGTGCAGCCCGGACCACTCAGCAGGCCAACGCCCGAATGCTGGATCTCCTGCTCCAGGATGGCGAGCTGGAAAGACTGGCCGTCCTGCACACTGGAGCGGAAAAACGCGCCCGGGAATTCCTGAATGAGCTCATGCAGCAGGCCAGCCAGTCGGTCCCGCGGGATATTCTGATGGTCAACGTGACCACGGTCATCGGCACGCATGTGGGTCCGAACGGGCTGGGGTTCGCAGCGGTGAGGAAGTAAACAAGGCACACAACCCTGCGAAGGTTCCAAACCTTCGTAAGGTTTATTAATGTGCATGATAAAATACCTTTTATGCAGCCGTCATTAGAAAAGTTACGTAAATTTTTCCGTCTAGAACACGAGAATGGATACAGCAACAGCGCCATCATCGGTGGACTGGCAAAAATGTTGGATTACTGGGAAGGGGATGCTCGAGCGGATGGAATTCAGGAGGAAGTTATTCAGGCCGTCGTGCAGCGACTCCGCTCCTACGATGGGCTGAGCTCCCAGTCCCGGGCCGATGTGCTGAGAGGTTTGTGGAAACGCATCGGCGAAGCCTATCCCGAAGCCGCGCAAAAACCACAGCCGCGCAACGGCAGATCGGTCGAAACGGGGCAAAAGCCGTCTTCTCCCCTGCCACCCGCCGAGCCTCCTCATCGTAACGAAGGACGACCCGAGCAGCCTCGAAGAGAGCCACCGCAGCACCAGCAGCGTGATCGTGTGGCGCCGCCGCGTGCCCAGAACGTGCCCGGCGCAATAACATCCGCCACTCCTGCCGCGCTTGACTCGAAATTGACGGTCCTCCAGGGTGTGGGACCGGGGAACGCAGCCTCCCTCGCCCGGCTGGGAATGCACACGCTCGGCGATATGCTCTACAACTACCCGCGCCGCTACGACGATTATTCCGAGCTCAAGCCGATCAAGAACCTGTCCTACGGCGAACATGTCACCGTGATCGGCACGGTGCAGACCGTCCACACCCGGCCCATTCGCGGCGGCAAAGCCTCGATCGTCGAGACCATCATCAGCGATGGGACCGGCGGCCTGCGTCTGTCCTTCTTCAACCAGCCATGGATGTCGAACCGTCACAAGCCTGGTGACGCGGTCTCGGTATCGGGCAAGATCGACCAGTATCTTGGCCGGCTGGTCATGAACAACCCCGACATCGAGCCTGTCGAGATCGAGAATCTGAGCACCAACCGCATCGTCCCGGTCTACGGACTGACCGAGCGCATCACCCAGAAGTGGCTGCGGCGCTTGATGAAGCAGGTTGTGGAATACTGGGCTCCCAGTGTGGTCGATGCCCTGCCTGAGAGCGTCCGATCGTCGGCGCAGGTCATGCCGCTCGGCGAAGCGCTTTTGCAGGTGCACTTCCCCGATTCGCAGGAAAAACTGCGGGCGGCGCGTGAACGCCTGGGCTTCGATGAGATTTTCTTCCTGCAGATGGGCGTCTTGCGCCAGAAGCGGGACTGGAAATCGGCAGATGCCAGGCGCTTCCCGGTCACGGACGAGTGGCTGGGTGCCCGCATCTCCAGCCTGCCCTTCACCCTGACCTCCGTCCAGCAGCGTTCCATCCAGGAGATCCGGGCTGACTTCGACTCAGGCCGGCCAATGAACCGCCTGCTTCAGGGAGATGTCGGTTCCGGTAAAACGGTCGTCGCAGCACTGGCCGCGGCCATGATCGTCCATGCCAGCTCACAGGCCGCTATCATGTCTCCCACGTCCATCCTGGCCGAACAGCACTATCGCAACTTCGGGCGTTTGCTCACCGGCGATAACGGCATCCTGCAGGAGGGACAGATCCGCCTGCTGGTCGGCGACACACCCGAAGCCGAAAAGGAAGTGATCCGTGCCGGCCTGGCCGACGGCTCGATCAGGATCGTCATCGGCACGCATGCCCTGATCGAAGAGCCGGTCCTCTTCCAGGATCTGCAGTTCGTGGTGATCGACGAGCAGCATCGTTTCGGTGTCGAACAGCGCGCCGCCCTGCGTACCAAGGGCAGCAACCCGCACCTGCTGGTCATGACCGCCACGCCCATCCCGCGCTCGCTGGCGCTGACCCTGTATGGCGATCTCGATATTTCGATCATGGATGAGATGCCCGCCGGGCGCCAGCCGGTCAATACGCACGTCCTGCGCCCGCAGGAACGCGAGCGGGCCTTCACGCTGCTGCGCGGCCAGATCCAGGATGGCAAACAGGGCTTTATCATCTACCCGCTGGTCGAGGAGAGTGAAAAGGTCGACGCCCGCGCCGCCGTGGACGATTATGAGGCGCTTTCGAAGGATGTCTTCCCCGATCTCAAGCTGGGACTTCTGCACGGCCGCATGCGTCCGGACGAGAAAGATGAAACGATGCTCAAGTTCAGGGACCGGCAGTACGATATCCTGGTCTCGACGACGGTCGTTGAAGTGGGTGTGGATGTGCCCAATGCAACGGTCATGATCATCGAAGGGGCCGACCGCTTTGGCCTGGCCCAGCTCCACCAGTTGCGCGGCCGGGTCGGCCGGGGCGCGGATCAATCCTACTGCCTGCTGATCCCCACCCACGAGGACAAGACCGAGAACGAGCGCCTGCAGGCCATGGCCGAATCGAACGATGGCTTCTTCCTGGCCGAAAAGGACCTGCAGCTGCGCGGCCCCGGTGAGTTCCTGGGTACACGCCAGTCAGGGTATGCCAGCGGCCTGCGTATGGCCAGTATTACAGACGTCAAGCTGATCGAAAAGGCAAGGGTAGAAGCCCAGAAGCTGTTTGAAATGGACGCCGACCTTTCCAAACCCGAGAATGCCCTGCTGGCCGAAGCCTTCCAGAGATTCTGGGGCGAAGGTAAAGGGGATGTCAGTTAACATAAGAGACCTTAAAGGTTTTAAGAACCTTTAGGGTCTCCTATCAAATCTAAACCGATGAGACAAAATAAAATGGTCAAAGCACTGTTCCCCGGGACGTTCGATCCCATTCATTACGGCCACATGGATATTGCCGAGCGCGCCTCCCGCCTGTTCGACGAAGTGGTCATGGCTGTGTACGACAAGCCGCTCAAATCTCTGATGTTCTCTCCCGAGGAGCGCATGGACCTTGTGCGCGAATCGTTCAAGGACAATCCCAAGATCAACGTGACCGGCTACAGCGGCCTAACCATCGAGTTCGCCCGCCAGATCGAGGCCCAGGTGATCGTGCGCGGCCTGCGCGTCTTTTCGGACTTCGAATTCGAGTTCCGCATGGGATTGGCCAACCAGCGCCTGGCCCCGGATATAGAAACAGTAGCCTTCATCACCGCCGAAGAGCATACCTTCCTGTCCTCGAGCACGGTCCGTGAGATCGCCTCCCTGCACGGAGATGTCTCGAGTATGGTTCCGCCTCATGTCAAAACAGCTCTGAACAAAAAGGTCAATGACCTCGGGGATGGAAATTCCCCGCCCAATGCCTTGCGTGACTAAAATGCGATAGAATAGGATTCATTCGTTCACCGGAGGCGATTATGGATATCCTGCAATTGATCGACCGTCTTGAGGAACTCTTCAACGAGAGCAAGAATGTTCCCTTCACGAAGAATGTGATGGTGGACGAAGACCGCATGCTCGATATCATCGACCAGATGCGTATCGCCATTCCCGAGGAAGTGAAGAAGGCGCAGCAGCTGCTTGGCCAGCGGGACCGGGTGCTGGCCCAGGCCCAGGAGGAGGCGAACCGCACCCTGGAGCTCGCCCGCCAGAAAGCCGACCAGATGGTCACCAAGGATATGATCGCTGTGGAAGCCCAGCGCCGGGCAGACATAATCCTGTCGCAGGCCCGCTCCGAAGCCGATAACATCCGCGCCGATGCCGATGACTACGCTCTCGAAAGTCTCCACCAGCTCGAAGCGGAGCTGGAACGGAATATAAACCAGGTGCGCAACGGCATCCGTACTCTGGAAGAGGAGCAGGCCCGTCGTGCGCCCTCTTCCCTGTCCGAACCTTCCGATACGTAGCCGAGAGAATGAAGAGAAAAGTCCCGCCCGTTTTGAACTGCACCCGGTAAAGTGGACACAAAAAAGAAAGTCCTCGAGTGGTTAGGAAGACAGGCACCTGGTTTCGTAAGGTGTCTGTCTTGTTTTTAGTTGGATGCGCTCATAGTTGTAGAAATGGATATAGTCATCAATAAGCTGCTGAGCTTCTTCAAAGCTTGGCGTGGGAAATTGGCGCAGCGCCTCTTCTTTGAGGTGGGAGAAGAAGGTTTCCATAGGCGCATTATCCCAGCAATTGCCTCGCCTGGACATGGAAGGTAGGATCGCATTGTGTTTTGTAAAGACAGCATAAGCATGCG
>DATAKV010000275.1:0-20397 GCA_036261375.1 Anaerolineales bacterium | reverse complement strand
TACCTTTCCTCGAGGGGAACACTCGGGCCGGCGGAGGACACATTCTCGGGATGGTGGTAGGGAATCAGCGCCTCCACTTCGGTGCCGTAGCCCGGGCGGGATTGGACCGTGACGGTCCCGCCCAGCAGGGCCGCGCGTTCCTCCATGCCTGCCAGCCCTAGTGAGGGACGGTTTGTCCGCCGAGTCTGAACCTGCTCCCGGTCGAAGCCGATCCCGTTATCGAATACATGGATACGAACCTTCTTTTCGTCGAAGTGGACATGGATATTGACATGTGATGCCTGGGCATGCTTGATGATGTTGTTCAGGCTCTCCTGGATGATGCGGAAGATAGTGATCTTCATGGCATCGTCCAGGTCACACTCCTCGCCGTGGATATCCACCCGAATGTTCAGGGACGAATGTTCCTGGATGCGGGCAGAATACCAGCGCAGCGCCGCCGAAAGTCCCAGATCGTCCAGGTGGGAGGGGCGCAGGTCGGTCATCAGGCGCTGGAGCTCCTTAAGCGAGTCGGCAGTGAGGGTTTCCAGTTTATGCAGGGTAGCGATGGCATCCTTGTTGCGGGAACTTAATTTGCCAGAGAGACCGCGCAGGCCCATGCCGATGGCGGTCAGGGACTGGCCGGTCTCATCGTGCAGGTCCCGGGCGATACGCTGGCGTTCCGATTCCTGGGCCGCGACCACGCGGCGGAAGAGCTCGACACGCAGAAGCTCGCGCTGCTGGGATTCCTCCAGCCGGGCGGCCTGCAGCTCGGCGATCTTGCGCTCCGTTTCCACCTGGAAGGCTCGCAAAAACCGGATGACGAAGATGGCTGCCGCGACCGCTGTCACGGCCCGGAACATCTGGATGGGAAAGCCGAAGATCTGCCCGAAAGCTTCTTCGTTGATATATTGGGAGAGGACGAGGGGGCTTCGTGTCGAAAAGATTTGCCCAAACAAGCCATACCAGGCAAATGTGATCGCCGCCCACAGTGCATCCTGGCCAAAGCGGATCAGCCCCGAGCGGCGGAAGGCGCGCTGCTGCATGATCAGACCAATGGCGGTCAGGACCGAGGCCGGCATCGCCAGAGTGTAGCGGGTCCACACGTCGGCAACATCCCAGAGCGTATCACCTGAATACTGCCCCTGAAAGTTATACAGACCGAAGACCCAGATGGCCTGAAGCCCGATCGGGATCAGCAGGAGAAGCCGCCGCGTCACTTCCGTGTCGGCGAGCAGGAAACTGCCGAACGCGGCAAGCGAAATAAACGAAAAAGCCAGTGTGGCCAGCTGCAGCGCCGAAATAATGGCCAGATCGAAGCTGGTCAGGTTGTGCTGCATCAGTACGTACATTTCCATCCACTCATGAGCAGCATGGACAAAGCCAAACCCGGCCAGGGGAGGCAGTGCCCGACGCAGGCGTACATCCGAAGCTCGTCCGCCTTCGATAGCCACAAGCAGGCCCATACTGAAAAAGGCCAGGCCATAGACAAAATAGATGGGGACGATGTAGGGTGCGCCGAGGATCACAGTTGCCTCGATCTTTCTTCATTACCAACAGCCAGGTGAGCAGGCGCCTCCCCCGGCCGCGGCGGTCAAACTCGTAGCTTGCTGCCGCAGGTACGGCAGAACCGGTCCCCTGCATGAGCACGGGTACCGCACTCATGGCAATAGGCCAGTTCGCCGTCCGATTCTTCAGGGCCGCCAGCATGGCGGCGCCTGCGGGATTTTTGTTCCGTGACCTGGGTGGAACGCCAGTAGAAATACAGCGCCATTCCGATCAGAACCAGCCCAAACCCGCCGATGATCCAGGGCAGGTTGTCGACGGCGACACGACCTTCGGTGTTCGGGCCAATCGGTGCCGAGGGCTGGATGTTGGCGCTATTGGAGGGCTTGGTCACGGTCTGCGCCTCGCGCTCGTATGAGATTTTGATCTCGTTGGCCTGGCCCATTCTCAGATTGCTGAGGCTGATGATCCCAATCGTATGCAGTCCATCCTGGGTTGTGATGACATTCTCGAGGGGAGGCTCAGCAGCCACGTTGGTGCTGTCGGCAGGTATCTGGATGCCTACGTTGAACTCTTCCACTGCATAATCACCGATCCAGCGGAACGAAAAGGATCGTTCTTTCCCATTGCGCATAAGCGGCTGGTAGTATTCGATCCGGTGGGGAGCATAAGATTGAACATCGAGAGTGACAATTTGCCAGGCACCCTGCGCCTCCGGGCCTTCGAAATCCATATTGACGAGGGTCTCATCCAGGTAAGCCACAGCAATGAGATTTCCATCCTTGGGGAACCGTACGGTCACTTTTGCGGGCAAGGGCGTATTTGGATCGACCGTGAACTCGTGAATGACAAGCATACTCGGCTGGTCATACTCGGACCAGAGCTCGACGTTGATCGATTTCAACTTGATCCCGCCCTGTGCACCCGCGATGGATGGGAAAAACAGGCATCCCAGGAGCAGGATGAAGAAAAACCACTTTCGCATGAACGGACCTCCCGGTCGAATCGTACTCATAACTTGACCTGCACTGCCGGTTGATGCAGCACTTGTTAATCTTATCACGCAATGAAAAGGGGGATAATGCAACAAAAAACACCAAATTGGTAGAAGAATGTCATTCTTCCAATTTCAGGATCAAAGCCTGCGGATCGCCCTGACGAGCTGCCAGCAGGACCAGTTTATAGGAACGGCAAGACCATGCTGGCGGGCAATGTCCACAATTGCTCCGCAGATGGCATCGATCTCTGTCGGTGCGCCGCGCAGGATATCCTGAAGCATGGAGGAACGGTTCGCGGCCGTTTTACGGGCCACTTCCTCGGCCGCGGCAACCGGGTCGGCGAACGGCAGATCGATCTCTTCGGCGGCGGCTACCCGGGCGGTCTCGCTCGCCAGCTCCCGCATCATGTTCCGGGCGGAGGGCCGCTCGAGCAGCTCCCCGTTTGGGACCTTTAACAGCGCGGTCAGGGGATTGATGGCGGAGTTGATGACCAGCTTGCCCCAGATCAGGGAACGGGCATCTTCCACTTCATGGAGGTTGAAGTGGGCAGACTTCAGCGCCTCCCCGAGAGGACCGATTGCCGGATGCCGCTCGATCGAGATGGGACCCTCACCCCCGGCCTGCACCCGTCCTGCTTCGAGCAGGGTCGCGCCGCTGGTGGTGACGCCCAGGGCCACGCGCTCCCGACCCAGGCTTTGGAGGAGCGTTTCGCGGTTGCCGAGACCGTTCTGCAGGGTGACGGCCAGCCCATCCTCGGCGAGACACTGCGCAAGCTGCTGTGCGGCGCGCTCCGTCTGCCAGGCCTTGACCAGTACCAGGGCATATCGGGTTCCCAAACATTCGCGCGGGTCGGCTGTGGCATGGGCGGGGTAACGATGCTCCTCGCCGTTCGCATCGATCAACCCCACACCGTTACGGCGGATGGCGTCCAGCCCTTCCTGCCACGTGCCCAGCATGGTGACGGGATTCCCCGCCCCGGCAAGACGCGCCGCGAACAAGCTCCCCAGCGCGCCCGTACCGATAATGAGAATGGGTTCCTTCATGACTTTAATTTTCAATGATGCTGACTCTTAACCGTCCAAACATATGATGCGTGATTTTACCCCGTGCTGTTTTCGGAGGATCTTCGAACGCGTATGTCACCAGGTACCTTCCGTCGCCGAATGTTCGGAGCTGGATACCCTCCTGACTGTTCCTCAAACCATATCTGCGCAGCAGGTCGTAATCGAAGCTTCTACCTTCCGTGAGCGAAGCGGGATACCATTTCGCCAGTAACAGGGCCGGTTCGGTGGCGGAAACCTTTTCCCATATTCCCCGATCCAGGTCGTATTCGACAGGGACGATGGACGAGTCGGAGGCCTGCTGCCAGTCCCTGGCAATAAAATCGACCACCTCCATCTTAAAGATCAGCGGAACATCGGCTTCGCTCAGCACATTCCCGCGATACTGAAGGTGGTCGCGCAGGATCATCCATCCACAGAGCAGATTGGCCGCGGTAAAGATGAGCAGGGAGAAATAGGAAACTCCAATAATCGTGTCTCCAATCCTGCCTTCGAAGGTGATCAGGCGGGGCAGTAAAAAGATGAAGACCAGGAACATCGGCAGGAATTGTACGATCTGGTCCGGTCGCTCGCTGTGCAGCCAGTCGGGGCCGCCAAGCCCGGCGGAAAAGGCAAACGACAGGCTGACAAACAAAGTGGACACGACAACCAGCCTGAGCGCAGGGCGGTGTACCTCAATCCCGGGATCTGCTTTAGCTAGTCCCATTCGCAGCAGATGGAACATCCCATAGGAGAACGCCGCAAAAGCAAAGACGGCCTGTAGCAGATAGGCCCTGCCCACGATTCGCAGCAGGATCTTGGTCCACTGGGTCAGGATTCCTGCGTCGGCATGTTTGAACGCCAGTGTCAAAATGGTCTGGTCCGCCCACTGGAATGTTCCGTAGATAGGAAACCCGAACAGCGATTCCCAGAACGCCCGAAAGGTCTCGATGGGGCCAGGGTCCTGCTTGCTGTAATCGGCCAGCTGGCCCAAACTGACGTTCTGGAAATAGGGCAGCCAGGTCAGGAACAATGACAACAGCACGATCCCTGTAACGATGACCAATACGAGCCGGAGACCGGCCGGTTCTGGCTTCCTGTAGAGCATCACCCCAAGAATAAGGATACTCATAACGATCGCGTTTACCACCCCGGCCAGGTAAAGGGATGGCGCTAGCAGCACAAGGATCGCAATGGGGGGCAGGTTCCACAGGGACGGCTTATCCAGGTAGCGCATGACCCAGAACAGAAAGAAAATGTTGACCAGTGTGACCGCATACTGGTTCCAGTATTCCACAGAGGTGGACCGCAGGATAACCGATGACAGGCCGGGAATGGCTGCCAGGAGGAAATACTGCCAGTCTCTGCCGAAGGACTTCCAGGCCACAAGAGATAACAGCAGGATTTGCGTGATCCCAAGCAGAAAACTGATGGAAAGAAGGCTGGGCAGCCGGCTCAGGACCGTGCTGATGAGCAGCATGCCATTCGGATTGGGGATATATTTGGAGCTGATCAAACCAACAGGCATGTGCCCCAGGCTGGTGGTATATCCCAGCCAGAGATTGGTTGCCTGGTCTTCGCGCCACTGCGCAATTTGAGCCCAGTAGTATCTGTCAACGATCAACAGGATAACAAAGAGTGCGGCGATGATAAGGACGATGTTCTTTTGGATCCTGCGGTCGTGAGCCATGATGTCTGGAGCCTCGGGCGGCGATGAAAGAATAGGGTGACAATCACCCGCAGGCAATTGTCACCCGTGTATTTTAATCAAGATCGCTCAGGAGTGCATCCCATTCCTTGTCGTCCATCTCGACCGTGTGTTCCTGGGCCGGGAAGCGTTTGGTCTCCACGTCTTCGATGTAATCAGTGAAGGCGCGCTGCATCTCGCGGTGGAAGTCTGCGTATTTCTTGACGAACCTGGGCGTGAAGCGGTCGAACAGCCCGAGCAGGTCGTGCGTGACCAGCACCTGACCGTCACAGCCTGCGCCGGCGCCGATGCCAATGGTGGGGATGGAGATCTTCTTCGAGATCAAATCTGCCAGGCGGGCTGGCACCGATTCCAGTACGAGGCTGAACGCTCCGGCCTCCTCCAGGATCAGCGCGTCCTCGACCAGCCGCCTGGCGGCGAGGGCGGTCTTGCCCTGGGCCCGGAAACCGCCAAGCTGGTTGACGGACTGCGGAGTCAGGCCAAGGTGTCCCATGACAGGGATACCGGCCGAGGTGATCGAGCGGACCGCATCGACACGCTCGCGCCCGCCTTCGAGCTTGACTGCATCCATGCCGCCCTGCTGTAGGAAGCGCCCGGCGTTACGGGTAGCTTCTTCGACCGAGACCTGGTACGACATGAACGGCAGATCGCCGATCAGCAAAGCGCTCTTTGCCCCGCGCGCCACAGCACGGGCGTGATGGAGCATCTCTTCCATCGTGACCGGGAGGGTGGTCTCGTAGCCGAGGACCACCATGGCCAGCGAATCACCGACCAGGATGGCATCCACGCCGGCCTGGTCCATTGCCAGAGCGGTGGGATAGTCGTAGGCGGTCAGCATGCTGATAGGCTCACCGCGTTCCTTTTTCTGCCGAAACGTGAGAGTAGTGACTTTTTTGCGCGCCGCAGGGGCGCGGGTGGAGATGGGTGCTGGGGTAGACATAGGTATCCTCCAAATGGTAGGAGCCGTTGGGGTTGCGGTCGTCCCCTGGTGGCCGCGACTTGGACAGCTGTAGAATATTTCCGTCGCGTTCCCACGGATACGCGCGGTGCTTCGATTATTCCATAAAATCCGTTTTTAAGACATGGGGAATTCTATAAATCTTTCGTTGGAGATTGTAGGTCGCGTGAGTGACGTGACGGGAAGGGGGGAGCATCCTGTATTTTATAAACCCTGATTGGAATCCAGGGTCACTCAGCAGTATAATAATTTCAGACCAATTTCGTTATTGTGGGCAACTACAGTAACTAATCACAGGAGGCTACTCATGAGAAGGATGTTTGGATTTTTGATCGGGATCACGGTTGGCGGGCTGGTCGGCAGCACCATCGCCCTGCTGCTGGCACCCGAATCGGGTGACGAGCTGCGCAGTGAGCTGCGCGAGCGCGGCCAGAACTTCTTCGCCGATGTCCGGCACGCCGCTGACGAGCGCCGCATCGAGCTCCGCCAGCGCCTGGAAGTGATGCGGGCGCCGCGCGAGGAAGTGTAGCGTTCGGTCAGTAAGTTTATAGGGAAACAGGTAAACAAGGAGACAGGTGAAGGGATTCCTCACCTGTCTCCTTGTTTACGCATCTACCTGTATACTTTCTATTTCAGATACCGGTCAAAGAACTCGATGGTCCTCTGCATCGCCACATCGAAATTGTTCGAGATGTTGTGATTATCCCCTTCGTATAAATATAATTCTCCCACCTTGTTGGCCGCCATCAGCTCGTCGTAGAGCATTTGCGAGAACTGCCACGGGACGTCGTGGTCCGCGGTGCCGGTGTGGATCTGGACCGGTCCACTGATGTCAGCCAGGTAGCCATTGGCCGAGATGGACCGCCAGAACTCAGGGTTGGTATCCACCGAGCCATACGCCTGTTCCAGAGAATAGATGAACGAGCCGGGCCCCGGGCTGGTGGGCCGCGCACCGGCGTTCCAGCGGGTATACAGATCCGGATAGCGCGCTACGACTCCGGCCCAGATCGAGCCGGCCTTGATATCCCGGGAGATGACCATCGAGCGCAGGGTGATGTAGCCGCCCATGGAGTGTCCCCACATCCCGATGCGGTTGGGGTCCGCGTCCTGATGGCGCTTCACCGATGCGACTGCATTCAGCACGTCGATCGTGTAATTGTCGCGCGTATAGTGTCCGCCGGGCGTGCCTTCTGAACGGTCGTGGCCGCGGTAGTCAGACTTGAAGACGATGTAGCCACTGTTGGCAATGTCACCCACATAGCGGACATAGCGCTCCGTCGTGCGGTAGACATCCGGCGGGATGTAGCCATGATTGAAGATAATGACCGGCCAGCCCGTGGGCGGCTTTGGACCGCTGGGGACCGTCATCAGGGCATAGATCTTCAACCCATCCGAAAGATAGGAAACGTAGTAGCGGCTGTAACTCTCTCCGGGATCCAGCGTGGCTTCGATCGTAATGTCACTGCCTGGATAGTCGCGCGACCGTTTCGCATCGATCTGCAGCGGGTGTGGGTCCGCTGGAACCGATGCCGGAGGCACCAGCTGCAAAGCCGTGGTGACGCCCGCGGAAAAGAGAGGGGCGGTAATGGATGTATTCGAAGACGGATTGGAAGGGGGAACGGGGACCGAAACCGAGGAGGAAGCCTGGCCGAAAAGCGCCGGCCGGTTCGGAAGGGAGGCGGGATCGGTGGTCTCGCAGGCCTTCATTGTCAACAGGATCAGCAATGCGAACCCGTAAAAATGTGTTTTCATGTTCTGTTCTCGTACCGCTAATTGCCAGTTTGATTTAAACGTCAGGTTTGGAAAATTAGACGGTGCACTATAAGTGATTAAGTTGGACAGCAGCCTAAACGCAGGATTGAATTATAGCACAAATGTTCTAATCATGAAAACGTTTTGAAGGTGCTTAGCACTAATAACAAAGTGTCCATCATTGCGAGAATCGTTTTTACGACGAAGCAATCATCCATCGGCTATTATGGGATTGCTTCGCCTACTTGCTAACGCAGGACAGCATATGTCCGCTTCGTTCGGGGCTCGCAAAGACGAATTAATGGATTGGTTTTACATAATCTAAAAAGCTGTAGGACCGAAATACATGAGCGGCATGCTCGAAGGCCTGAGTGAGGAAGTGAATCGATTCCGCCGGTGTTTCCTCCCACCAATCCCGGTGGATGTTCCAATATCAGGTATTCTTGATTTCAGCAACGGGGTGATCGAAGACATAGCTAAGCCATTGTTCAAACGTCAGGTTCTGTAACTGCCTGCCCACGGATCGAACCTTATTTTGCGGAACGGGTCACTTTATCGTAAAACCCTTCGGCGCGTTTCATGTTAAGATCATATTCGGCGCGGGTCGAGATGATCTCGCGGTTCAGATCTGCGGCCTGTTCGCGCAGGGTTTTGTCTCCCAGAGCCGTGCAGATCGCATTCGCGATCGAATGTTCCTCGTTTGAGTCAAATAGCAGACCGTTCCGGCCCGGCGTGATCCACTCGCGGATGGACTCCAGGTCGCCTGCCACGGGGAAGCATCCACAGGCGATGCCTTCGAGCAGGCTGTTCGGTGTGCCGTCATGGATGCTGGGCGAAGCGACGACCTGGGCCCGGCGGAAGACATCGGCCATTTGGTTGTTCTGGAGCGGCGGAAGCAGCTCCACGGCATGGCCGATCCCCAACTCCTGGACCCACTCTTCCACCTGCGGCTCACCGGCCATCAGGGCGAACAGGAACCGGGCATTCGGATGTTTTGCCAGCACATGCGGGATCGCCCTGAAAAAAACATCATTGCGCACATAGGGGCGAGAGCCCCGCGGGTTGATGATGACCGGTTGTTCCACAAGGCTTCGGGGCGGGAAAAAGAGGCCCGTGCGGATGCCGCCGTTGCCTGGCGCAACCAGGCTGGGACGATCCACGCCAAAGCCCCATTCGCGCGCCAGGCGCACATCGCGGTGGCAGTCGGCGTGCAGGCCGTCGGCGACCTGCATGGTCCACTCGGTGTACTGCTTCATCAGCCTGGTGGACAGGCCGTGAAACGTAAAATCGTTCCCCCAGATCGAGACGATCAGCGGCGCCCCTGTGTAGGCGTCAGCAGCCATCATGCCCTCGTAAGGGATTCGCATGGCATGCACAACATCCGGCTTCACGCGCTCGATATATTGGCGCAGTTTTTGGGCGGCGCGGCGGATCGTAAGCGGTCCGAACCATTGCCGGATGGCGGTGCGCAGGCCCACGGTCCGGGCCGAGGCGGTGCCGGGACGCTGACTCGCTTTTCGGAGCTCACTGAAGGCAACCGGGATGATCTCGAGGTCCCTGACCACCAAGGAGCGGTCCAAAGAACACGCGAAGGTGGATGCAAGATATATATCATCCCCGCGTTCCACAAAGTGGCGGATCCAGTTCTGTGCGATGGGGGAGCGGCCGTCTGCCACGTAGAGGATTTTCATAAGCCGTTGAATTATATTCGATGAGCATAACGAGTCGTGGCCATACTCGTAGTGAGTCTGGGTTACATTGCCCGATGTTTCGAGACGCGGTATAGTTAACCGATGAGCAAGGGACGCATCCTGGTCGTGGAAGACAATATGGACAATTATGAGCTGGTGCGCTTCATCCTGGAGCGTGCCGGCTACGATGTTTTTCTGGCGGTCAATGGGCGGGACGGGGTGGACGCGGCCCGCTTCCAGAAGCCGGATCTGATCCTGATGGACCTGGGGTTGCCTGAAATGGACGGCTGGCTGGCTGCCCAAAAATTAAAATCCGATGAGGCGACGAAATCCATTCCGTTGTATGCTCTGACGGCGCATACCCTGCCGGGCGAGCGCAAGCGCGCCATCCAGGCGGGCTGTGATGGATACGTCTCGAAGCCGATCTATGTCGAGGGGTTCCTTGGCCTGATCGAAAGCGCACTGGCTGGAAGAATGGGACGGAGAATGGAGCGAACAACAGGCCCATTGAGTTTGTAATTGAGCTGTTACCCGGCGCCCGATTGTTCGTCTTGATACAGTAATCTATTTCGAAGAGTGAGGTAAAAAAGTATGAAACAAATCTGTGTAATCGGCGTGGGCTATGTCGGTCTGGTGACCGCCGCCTGTTTTGCCGATCTGGGCAATCGTGTGCTTGCGCTCGACGTGGACGACAAGCGTGTCGAGAATCTCAAAAAGGGGATTATGCCCATTTACGAACCGGGCCTGGAGGAGCTTGTCAAACGCAATACCAAGGCGGGCCGACTATCCTTCACTACATCTTATGCGGATGCGCTCCAGGGCGCGGAATTCGCCTTCATTGCCGTGGGAACGCCCTCCGGTGTGGACGGCAACGCCGACTTAAAGTATGTTGCTTCCGCCGCCCGCTCCATTGCCGAAAATATGACCGCGCCGCTCATTATCATCAATAAGTCTACGGTTCCGATCGGGACCGGGGACTGGGTCGCCGATATTGTCAAAAAAGCCCAACCTCAGCCGATTGACTTCGCCGTGGTATCCTGTCCCGAGTTTCTGCGTGAAGGCTCGGCCATTGCCGACTTTATGAGCCCTCACCGTAACGTGATCGGTTCCCTGGAACGCGACGCGGCGGATAAAGTTGCCCAGCTGCATCTGCCCCTGCGTGCGCCTATTGTCATCACCGATCTGCGCACGGCGGAAATGATCAAGTATGCCAGCAACGCGTTCCTGGCTGCCAAGATCTCCTTTATCAACGAGCTCGCCGACCTGTGTGAGCTGGTCGGCGCGGATGTCAAGGAAGTGGCAGCCGGCATGGGTTATGATGCGCGCATCGGGCGGCACTTCCTGGATGCAGGTTTGGGATGGGGTGGCTCGTGCTTCCCCAAGGATGTGCAGGCGCTGGCCTATATGGCCAAGGAAAGGGGGCTGGAGCCGCGCATTCTGAACGAAGTAATGAACATCAACTATGGCCGCCGCAAGGAAGTTGTAAACCATGTCAGGAGCATGCTGGGCGGAGACCTGACTGGCAAGACCATTGGCTTACTGGGTCTGGCATTCAAGCCCAATACCGATGATATGCGCGATGCGCCTTCGATCGACATCGCCGCTGACCTTGTGGGGGCTGGAGCCCGGGTGCGCGGCTACGATCCTGTGTCGATGGAAGTCGC
Organism: Anaerolineales bacterium; assembly: GCA_036261375.1. Lineage (GTDB taxonomy): Bacteria > Chloroflexota > Anaerolineae > Anaerolineales > Villigracilaceae > Defluviilinea. The sequence goes on along the minus strand of DATAKV010000275.1, from coordinate 9,101 downwards.
CCGTCCCATGCTGCCCAATGTGGACCTGTGCAAGGATCCTTACGAAATGGCCCAGGGAAGCGATGCCTTGATCGTCGTCACCGAATGGAACGAGTTCAAGCAGCTCGATCTCGAAAAACTCAAGGAAATACTGAAAACGCCGGTCATTTATGACGGCCGCAATATATATGATCCGCGGGTCATGAACGAGATGGGCTTTACCTATAGGGCGATCGGGCGGGGGACTAACGGGAAATAGTTTAATTGTCTGTTAGTCCGTAGTCTCGGAGTCGGATAGTCGAGTAAAATTACTTCGCTATCCGACTTTTATTTTACTCAAAAGCGACTCCTTCATTCCATGACAACACCACCCGTTTGTGATTACGAAGGTTCTGATTACCAGAAATCCTTCTGGGATCAGGGCGGACGCGAGTACGAAGATCGCACGGAAGCCATTGCCCTCAAACGTCTCCTTCCTAAAAAAGGACGCATCCTCCTCGAACTGGGAGCCGGTGCCGGACGGAATACGCCGCGCTACACCGGCTTCGACCGCATCGTCCTGCTCGATTATTCGCGCACCCAGCTCGAACAGGCCCAGCAGAAGTTGGGGGTTTCAGATAAATATATCTACGTCGCCGCGGATGCCTACCGCCTCCCGTTCGTGGATGGGTTGTTCGATACGGCGACCATGATCCGCACCCTGCATCACATGGCAGACGCACCCAAAGCGCTCGGACAGGTCAAAAACGTTCTGCGCTCCGACGGGATCTTTATCCTGGAATATGCCAACAAGCTCAACCTCAAGGCCATCCTGCGTTACCTGACGGGCAGGCAACCCTGGAACCCGTTCACTCTCGAGCCGGTTGAGTTCGTAAAGCTCAACTTCGACTTCCACCCGAAAGCCATTCGAAACTGGCTGAAGGGCTTGGGATTCACGATCGAAAGAACGCTGACGCTTTCGCACTTCCGCGTTGGGTTTTTGAAGCGCCTGATTCCTACCCCTCTGCTTGTATCTCTGGATTCGCTATTCCAGTGGACGGGCGCATTCTGGCAATTATCGCCCAGTGTGTTTGTCCGGGCGTGCAAGACGGCTCGTAATCCCCATGGTGTCGAGACTCGTCCCTCCATGGCCAACCCTATGATGGTCTTCAAATGCCCGGACTGCGGCTACTACGGCCTCACCAACGAAAAGACCCATCTTCAGTGTACGAACTGCTGGAAGAAATGGGAAGTGAAAGACGGGATCTACGATTTCCGCAAGAATCTTGAATAACCTGGCTTGAAAACAAAGCTGGCTTCCTTCGCTCCTCCTGTCTTTGTTACACTCTCCTTCATCGTCTCGCGCCTGGGGTACAGCGGTGCTGGCCTGCGTTTTGACAACACACCTCCCCGTTATTTCTATCAATTCGTCGATCCGGTGCTACTGAAGGAGCGCCTGTTCGAAAGCCTGTGGTACCTGCACAGCCAGCCGCCGCTCTTCAATCTATTCACGGGTTTGCTTTATCAACAGTTTTCTCCACAATCGAGAATTTATCAGTATTTATTTCTGGCTCTTGGCCTGGTCTTTTCCCTGGTTCTCTACTGGCTGGGTCTTCGCCTGGGGCTTAACCGCTGGGTAAGCGCACTGCTGGCCGGCTGGTTCATCGTAAGCCCGGCGACGGTCATGTATGAGCACCTGTACTTTTACACCTACCCTGTTGCGTTCCTCCTGGTTCTCTCGGCGCTGGCGCTGAGTAAATTCCTGGAAACGGAGAACCTCTGGTGGGGATTCGGTTTTTTCAGCCTGATCGCCAGCCTGTGCCTGACCTGGGCGCTCTTCCACCTGGTCTGGATGCTGGCGGTCATTGCCCTGGTCGGGGTGTTTTACGGCGACTGGCGCAGGTTGGTCCTGCTCAGCCTTCTCCCGGTGCTGATCGTCTCCGGCTGGTATGCCAGGAATTACTTTTTGTTTGGCAGTTTTGGCGTCTCGTCCTGGATGGGGATGAACCTGTCGCATGTGACATTTTTATCCCCACTGACACCCGCATCGGTCCGTGACGAATTGATCGAGCAGGGAACACTCTCCCCGTATCCCGTCGTCGAAGCGTTCCGGTCTACAGAGGACTATCGTGGATTTATGCCTGTCCCTCCGCCAGTCGGAATCCCTGTGCTGGACGAGTCCTTTAAATCCACAGGGGCTGTAAACTTCAACCATACGTTTTATATCGATCTTTCGAAACGGATGACCCGGGATGCGATCAACTTTATCCGCTTCCGCCCTGACCTTTATCTCACGTCCGTTAGACAGGGCTTCTCGATCTACTTCCATTCGAGCAGTGATTACCTGTTGTTGAAGGATAAACCGGCACGGGGGCTCGAATCCTGGTGGGACCGGGTCTTCTATCTCCAGCAGAGCAGCTACGGAGAGGACCCACGCACGCGCTGGGATGCCGATCCAAAATACATCGGCTGGGGACTTGTCATCGCGTATGCCGCGGCGACGTTGTATGGCTTGAGGCTGATTCTCAGGGACAAACAACTGAATTACGGCACCCTGGCCGTCGTTGCTTATTTGACGTTTACCATCATCTACTTTACAATCATGGCAAACTTTACCGACCTGGGGGAGAACAACCGCTTCCGCTTTGCGCTGGACCCGCTGGTCTTGCTGCTGTTTGGGGCGTTAGTACAAGACTCCATGCTCCATTGGTGGAGAAAAAGAACATAAATTCCCGTCTGTGACACAGCCTGACCTTTCTCGTTAAGCAGGATACCAGGCACAGTCATTCAGGCTCTTTTTGAATGACTGATATTTCGTGAAAATTTAATTTATTTGTGGAACACTCGATATGAATGCTTTAAACAACTTGGGATGGGGGAAACATGGGGAACATGCAGATCATCCTCCCGTGGAATTTGGTCAGGCAGCGAATGCCCTCTGCGCAAAAGCGCTGGAGGATGCACGGGCCCGCCTGCATCCCTTGAACAGGAGCACGGATGTGCGCCTCTTAAGCCAGCGGATCGAATTCGTCCAGTCCTTCAAGCGGTCCCTCGAGCAGCGTATTGCTCAAAAGCTGGCTGCCTGGCAGCACGGTGTACAGGCGGTATATAGTTTCGATGAATCATGGGTGGAAAGCCGTGAGCGCTGGGATGGGTCGATCCATCTGCTTGTAAAGGTGCCTCGCCTGTTGAGCGCGGTCAGGTCCCTGGGAAAAAATCTGGACAAAAGTCTTGTGGAGTCTCTCAAACAACTGGGCTGGTCCCGTTTTCAGAAGCGACATTCCGTTTTGGACGTCCAGCAGGTGACATCCAGCGAACTCCGTCATGGTATCGGTTATGGCGCGATGTTCAGTGCCGTGCACAGCCGGCCGGTCAAGGTCTGGCCGCACAAAGGAAGAGCTTAATCGCTTTCCAGGCCGGCGTGCTGCATTAATCCTTTTTCCTCTCCACAACCCAGAAATGGGATAAGCCAAATAGTTTCAGTGGTGTCTTTTCGAGAAATTGGAGAGCGCCGCGCACAATTTTCCCCAGAGGTCCGAACCTGGCGATAATATTGTCGTACGCTCCGAAGATGATCGTACGCTCTATGAACACAACAGACAGGCCTTCGAAAAGTTTCTCCAGATCCTTTCTGGAATAGACACGCACATGAGGGGCAAGTTTATCCCGCAGGGAACGCGGCAGATAATTAACGAGCAACTTATTGCCAAAACGATAAGTCCCCCGCCAATAAATCCCATGAGTCTCAAAGGGATAGCCACGGTTTGGGCAGAACAGGGTCAGGCGTCCGCCGGGCTTGAGGGCACGGACCATCTCCCGGATCGCGGCGCGGTCGTCCTGGACGTGCTCGATCACTTCGTGGCTGAGGATCAGGTCAAAGGTCGAGGTGGGAAGCGGCAGGAATTCGCCCGCAGCGTTGACGATGTGTGGCGATTTAACATGCGCTTCGACGGCGCGTTCGAAGTCGTACTCCAGACCGGTGACCTGGCCTCCAAACGGGGAGAGGTGCTCGACGTACATTCCCACCCCGCAGCCGTTTTCCAGTATCCTGCCCTTGATCCGTTCACCCGCGGCATGGACGATCATCTCCAGCCGCCGCTGCTGTCCCGCCCGCCAAACGTAGGATGGCTCACCGCGCAGGGCGGCTTTGTCGAGGTTTCGTTGATGCATGTGTTGATTATATCTTGCAAGTTTTAATCCACTGTGCTAGAATCCGGTTTGTAGTTTGAATCGAGCACCGCACGCACCGAGAAGTGGGCAGCCCCCACTTTTCTGCTTGTAATAAGGAAAAAACACGGAGCAGTTAGCATGTCAAAGAACGAGTTCGCCCTGGCTTTCAACGAAGTCCTGGAGGAAAAGCAGCTTTCCAAGGAGATCATCCTGGGAGCGATCGAGTCCGCGATGGTTTCGGCCTATCGACGGGCTGTCAACGCGTCCACGGCCCAGCATGTGGAAGCCAAGATCGATCCCGAGACCGGCAAGGTGATGGTCTACGCCGAAAAGGAAGTTGTGGAGGACGTTCAGGAGCCCAAGACCGAGGTGCTCCTCGACGAGGCGCGCAAGGTCAACCCCGAGGCCGAGCTGGGTGATATGGTCGTCGTCGAGACGACCCCAGCCGACTTTGGCCGCGTGGCCGCCCAGACTGCCCGCCAGGTGATCCAGCAGCGCATCCGCGAAGCCGAGCGTTCGAACCAGATGCAGTACTTCGAGCGCCAGGTCGGTGAGATCGTCAGCGGCATCGTCCAGGCGACCAATGCCCAGGCAACAACGCTGGGCCTGGACATGAAGGCGGAAGGAGTTTTGCCGAGCAACCAGCGGATCCCCGGCGAACGCTTCAAGCTGCATGACCGCGTGCGCGCCGTCGTACTGGAAGTGAAGGATGGCTCCCGCGGACCGCAGATCGTGCTCTCGCGTGCTCACCGCAACTTCCTGCGCCGCCTGCTCGAGAACGAAGTTCCTGAAATCTATCATGGCGTGGTCGAGATCCGCGCCATTGCCCGCGAGCCCGGCGCCCGAGCCAAGGTGGCTGTGATGGCCACCCAGGCAGGCGTGGATCCGGTCGGCGCGTGTGTGGGGATCAAGGGCGTGCGCATCCAGGCCATCGTCAAGGAACTGCACGATGAAAAGATCGATATTATTCAGTGGGATCAGGATCCTGTTGTTTATATTTCCAAGGCCATCAGCCCGGCCCGCGTTAGCGGCGTCTACCTCTCTGAAGCGGAAGGCAACCGTACCGCGACTGTGGTTGTCGGGGAGGACCAGCTTAGCCTCGCCATCGGCCGCGATGGGCAGAATGCCCGCCTCGCCGCCAAGCTGACCGGCTGGCGCATCGACATCAAGTCCCTGGCGGAAGCTGCGGGAGATGCCGTACAGAAGCTGCGCACCGATTCCGAGCTGAGCGGCCTTCTTCCGAACGTTGTGGAGATGATCCCGCAGGTGGAAGAGGTACTGGCCAAGAAGGCTGAGAACCGCCCGGTCACCCCGGAAGAATACACATTGATCGGCCAGTTTGTGGACCGAGTCGAGCGCCGCACGATCCAGATCAAGGAAGACGCGGCCCGCGCCGTCGAAGAACGGACCGCCAGCGCCCGCTCAGAGGTCCCAACGGCGGCATTTGGCATGCCTCTCGAAGGGATCGGCCTGAAGGAACACGTCTTCAACATTCTCGTCGAAGCGGGTCTGGACACGGTTGGCGCACTGATGATGTCCATGAAAATGGACCAGAACCGCGTGCTCGGCCTGCCGGGTATCGGCCCCAAGGCCATGCAGAACATCGAAGAGACGCTCGCTGCGCTGACCTTCCCTGAGCCAACTCCTGTTGAGCCAGAAGCCGAACTTGTTGCCGAAGCAGTGGCTGAGCCGGAAGCGGCGCCTGTCGATGCTGAAGCAGTGGTCGCTGTTGCGCCCGAGGGCGTCAAGGTGGAAGAGGCGCCGGATTCGGAGAAGCCGGCTCCCGCAAAGAAAGACCTGAAGAAAGGCACCGAGGAAGAAGACGACGAACACGCCAAGGACGGTGTCTCGCTGGATGAGCTCTTCTCGATGAAGCCTGAGATCTTCCAGACGGCCGCTGGCGAGGAAGAGGATTCCGCCGATAAGAAGAAGGGTAAGAAGGGCAAGAAGAAGAGCGTCGAGCTTGAATTCGACGAGGAACGCGGCGAAGTTGTGGGTCGCAAGAAACACAAGCGCGGCGACGATGAGTTTGGTACAGATTGGTAGTATAGTTAACTGTCATTGCATTGTGTAATGACCTAGTGATGAAGGTGTCAAAGAAACCTGTTCAGCGTGTAAAACATGTGCCTCAGCGGACGTGCGTGGGCTGTCGTGAAATCCTGCCCAAGCGCACATTGATCCGCCTTGTGCGCACACCCGAAGGAGTGCAGGTGGATCCGACCGGCAAGTCAGCCGGAAGGGGAGCCTACCTGCACGACCGTCGAGAATGCTGGGAGCGCGCCCTCAAGGGCGCACTGTCACACGCCTTGAAGACTGATTTATCGGTAGATGATCGTACGCGGCTTGAAGACTTCCTGCACTCCCTGCCTGTTGAGGCAGAAGCTGTAGGGACCGGCGAGTAACCAGAATGTGATCGTTTGATTCGCTCCCTGGGCCTGCCGGTTTGGATGATGTGCTTCCATGCGCGTTATTCATTGCATTGAAATGAGGAGGTAGCCCATGAGCGCCAACGGAAACAAACTTGAATTGCCGGCCAGCATCGTGATCCGTGACCTGGCACAGAAAATACAAAAAAGCCCAATTGACCTGATCAAAAAGCTGATGTCGAATGGTGTGATGGCGACCATCAATCAGTCCGTGGACTTTGACACGGCTGCAATTGTGGTCGGTGAGTATGGCTTCGAAGCCGTCCCGGAGGTGATCGAGGAAGTGCAGGCCGAAAGCGGCGAAGTCCCGCTCTGGCGGCAGATGATCGCCGGGGAGGATGAGGCAAAGCTCACAAACCGACCGCCGGTGGTGACCATCCTCGGCCACGTGGACCATGGAAAGACCAGCCTGCTGGATGCCATCCGCCAGACGGATGTGGCAGCCGGGGAGGCAGGCGGCATTACCCAGCATATTGGTGCCTACCAGGTTGAAATGAAGGGACGCTTGATCACCTTCCTGGATACCCCCGGTCACGCCGCATTCACCCAGATGCGGGCACGCGGCGCCCAGGGCGCGGATATTGTCATCCTGGTCGTTGCAGCCGACGATGGCGTCATGCCGCAGACCCGTGAGGCCATCGCGCATGCCAAGGCGGCGCGGGTGCCGATCATTGTTGCCATGAACAAGATCGACAAGGCCAATGCCAACCCTGAGCGTGTCAAACAGCAGCTTGCCGAGCAGGAGCTTGTCCCCGACGACTGGGGCGGCAGCACCATGGTCATCCCGGTCTCTGCCAAGCAGAAACAGGGTATCGATGATCTGCTCGAAGGTATTTTGCTGGTGGCCGATAACATGGAGATCAAAGCCAACCCGAACGGCAAAGTGATCGGGACGGTCATCGAAGCGGAGCTGGACAAATCGAAAGGCGTGCTTGCCACCCTGCTGGTCCAGAATGGAACGCTGGAATCGGGAAGCGTGGTTGTCGCTGGAAGCTCTCACGGCAAGCTGCGGGCCCTTTCCGATTACAAAGGCAAGCCGGTTAAGAAGGCCGGTCCGTCCACTCCGGTGGCGGTCATGGGCCTGAGCGACGTCCCCTCGGCTGGTGACGTATTTGAAGTAGTGGGTTCAGAAAGGGAAGCACGAACGATCGTCCAGGGACGTATCGAATCGGCCAAGACCCAGGCCCAGGCACGGAAGAAGGTATCGCTCGAGGATCTGTTCGCCAATGTCCAGGCAGGGGAAGCGAAGGAGCTCAACCTGATCGTCAAGGCCGATGTTCAGGGCTCGCTCGATCCCATCGTGACCGAGCTGAACAAGCTGGGTGAAGGTGAGATCGGCCTCAAGGTGCTGTATTCAGAGACGGGCAATATCGGCGAAAACGATGTCATGCTGGCCTCGGCGTCCAATGCCATCATCATTGGCTTCAATGTCCAGGCGGATGTGTCCGCCCGGCGTATGGCCGAAAAAGAAGGCGTGGACATTCGCCTGTACGAGATCATCTACCGCATGACCGAGGACATCGAAAAGGCTCTCAGCGGCATGCTTGAGCCCAAAACGAAGGAAAAGGTGATCGGGCGCGCCCAGGTGCTGGCCGTGTTCTCCGCCTCCAAGTTCGGCAAAGTAGCGGGCTGCCGTGTGACCGACGGGGAGCTTCGGCGCAACGCCAAGGTACGTTTGTTTCGCGGCACAGACATCGTCTATGAAGGTGACATGGGCTCCCTGCGACATGAAAAGGAAGATGTCCGCGAAGTCCGGCAGGGTTACGAGTGCGGCGTTGGCTTCAAGAGCTTCAGCGATATTCAGGTTGGCGACCAGCTGGTTTGCTATGTGGTCGAAAAATCGGAGTAATCCTCCAATCTAAAATCGAAAATCTACAATCGTAAATCGAAATGCCTTCAGGTACCCGTTTACAGCGAATTGCGGACCGGATCCGCCAGGAACTCTCGGAGATGCTTATCCGCGAGATCAACGATCCGCGCTTGAAACAAATTTACGTGACCGACGTAAAAGTGGATAGGGAGCTCGCCTACGCCGATGTGTACGTGTCAGCGGTGGAGGGTGTCTCCCGCTCCGCTGACGTTCTTGCGGGGCTGGAATCGGCTTCCGGTTTTATCAAGCGGTACCTGGCCTCACGCGTCGAGCTGCGGACCTTTCCCCGCCTGCGCTTTCACTGGGATATGACACCGGAAAATGCAGATCACATAGAGCGAATCCTTGCCGAATTGCGTAAAAAGCAATAAACTATCGTATCCTTACGGAAACAGACGGTAGAAAAGAGGAAACTTAGTTAATGACCGTGGATATCATCGGGGCGATTAAAGAGCGCCTGGACCAAGCAAATAAAATTATGATAACATCGCATATCAGGCCTGATGGAGATGCCATAGGTTCCTTACTTGGCCTTGGGCTGGCACTGATGAATAGTGGAAAAACCGTACGGATGGTGCTTGCTGATGGCGTTCCCTCATCGTTCAAACATCTGGAGGGAAGCAACCTTATTGTCAAGGAACCGGGCAATGATCACGATACGTTCATCACCGTGGACT
>DATAKV010000269.1:0-3292 GCA_036261375.1 Anaerolineales bacterium | reverse complement strand
GATGTACTGGCGTTCCTCCAGCGCGTGATAGATGAACAGAGTGGTCGTCATCAATTTTCCCTGCGCCGCCCCACCGATGACCAGCACCGCACCGAACTCACCGAGGGCCCTGGCAAAGGTCAGGGTGACGCCATAGATAATTCCCCAGCGCAAAGCAGGGAAGGTGACCCTCCAGAAGGTCTGCCAGCCGTTGGCTCCCAAGGTTGCTGCCGCTTTCTCCTGGCGCGTATCGAATGTCTCCAGTACGGGGATCAACTCGCGGACCATGAAAGGCAGGGTGACGAACAATGTCGCCAGTACCATGCCCGGAAAGGCAAAGGCAACCTTGATGCCCGTCGCTTCGACGAGCGGTGCCAGTAGTCCATTGCGCCCGAAGAGCAGGAGCAGCATGTAGCCTGATACGACCGGTGAAATCGCGAAGGGCATATCGATCAGGCCGTTTATCAGGTTGCGTCCAGGAAATCGGTGCCGTACAAACACCCAGGCGACGATCGTGCCAAAAATGGAGTGAATCAGAACCACGACCAGGCTGATCCACAGTGTATTCCAAAACGAGACCCAGACCACCGGGTTGTTCTGGAATGCCCGGACGATGGCTCCTAACCCCTGTTCAAACGCGCCGTGAACCAGCGCCACCAGCGGAGAAAGGATCAGGAGGCTGACATAGGCAACAACAATGCCGACCAGAACACTTCCAACCAACTTCCCTTTGATCCGTGACAACCAGGCAGAAACAGGTTTGGAGCCAAGGCTCGTCTTGGGGAGGGTGATGTTCATGCTCCCTCCCTCTTCGAGCGTTTCCGCAGGTAGTCAACGAGCATCATCAACCCGAAGGCGATGGCAACCATAACGATCGAGACCGCGCTCGCTCCCAGCCGGTTCTCCGATTCCACTTCGCCAAACACGTAGACGGCCGCGGTCTGTGAGCGGAAGGGGATATTCCCTGCTACGACCACGATCGAGCCGAACTCGCCGATGGCCCGGGCAAAGCTCAACAGCGCGCCGGTCAGAACCGGCAGGGTTAGCGGCGGCAGGATAATCCGCCAGAAGATTGTCCAGCCGCCTGCGCCGAGGGTGGCTGCAGCGTGCTCCTGGGACCGATCCAGCTCTAACAGCACAGGCTGAACGGAGCGGACGACGAACGGAAAGGTCAGGAACAGCAAGGCCAGGATGATCCCCGGCGGGGCAAAAATGATCGAAAGATCGAACTGCTCTTTTAACCAGGCCCCGAGGGTCTCCTGCGGCCCGAACAGGATGACCAGCATCACACCGGTCACCAGGGTTGGGATGGCTAGGGGCAGGTCGATGATCCCGTTCAGGATCGTTTTTCCGGGGAAGTCGTAACGCACGAGGACGAAGGCGGTCAGCGTGCCCATGATGGTGTTGATAACCATCATCAATGTTGAGGTCCATAATGTCAGCTTGAGAGCATCCCAGGCCATGGGCAGCGTGACCTGCCGCCACAGCTCAGCCAGTCCCTGGCGTGTGCCGTCCTGCAATATGACGAGCAGGGGAATGACAAGCATCACAGCCAGATATGTCAACGCGACCGTACGCAATCCCCACCGGCCCCAGGGCAGGGATGCGCCGGCTCTGTTCTTACTCGTGGAAATCGTAGTGGATAAATTCATCGTAATCTATGGTGACGGTCACCCTTCTTCACTCACCGATTTGAATTCCCTGAACCTGCTCCAGCGTCTGGAAAAAGATTCCTGTCTCGCCGAAGAAGGTTGGCGTAGCATCCTGCCAGCCACCGAAGTGAGAGATCGTGAACAGGTCTTCGATGGGCGGGTATAGGTCCACAGTGGCCTGGACAACGTCCGGATCCGGGGAGCGCAGGCCGTATTTGGCAAAGATCTGCTGCGCCTCAGGCGTGAAGAGGAATTCGATGAAAGCTTCGGCGACTTCACGGGTGCCATGCTTGTCGGCGTAAGCATCCACGATGGCGATCGGGTTGTCGATCTGGATGGTGGAGGTGGGCAGGACAAGCTCATAGGTCTGCCCAGCCTGTTGTCCGACGAACACTTCGTTCTCATAGGTGATCGCCACATCGCCGATGCCCTTTTCGAAGTTGACGATCGAGTCACGAGCCGATTTGTCCATAACCGAGACGTTTTGCAGCAAAGCCAGCAAAAACTCCTGCGCACCGGCTTCATCGGCGGTATAGCCGGCCACGTGCCCGCGCTGGGCCGCGCCATAGGCTGCCAGGATGTTCCACATCGCGCCGCCGCTGGTCTTCGGGTTGGGGGTCAGGATCTCCAGTCCCGGCTGGGCCAGGTCGGCCCAATCCAGGATGCCACTCGGATTGCCTTCACGCACGGCAAAGGCGACCACCGAGGTGCTGACCATCCCGCCAAAGGGCTGATTTCGCCAGTCATGGGTAATCAGCCCGGCCTCTTCCAGGCGAATCACATCCGCTTCGAGGGACAGAGCGACAATGTCAGCTTCAAAGCCTTCGGCGACTGCCCGGGATTGCGCGCCGGAGCCCTGGTAGGATTCTTCGAAGACAACGTTTTGCCCGGTCTTTGCCTTCCACTGTTCCTGGAAAATGGGGATTAGCTCTCGGTAGGCTTCGCGTGGCGTGGTGTAACCGGCCAGGATCAGCTTGACTTCACCGCTTCCTTCTGCGGCCTCTGTGGCGTTGCCGGCGCAGCCGGTAGTGAATAAAGCGAGTATTAGAAGTGACAGTAAAATCGTTCTGGGGAATTTGAAAGACATATTTTCCTCTTAATCGATATATGAGTTTTTATACAGCCAGCAGGAGCTCGGACGAATTGTGGACAACCGCGTTCCGGCTGTGATGCGAGCGGACGATCAGGATGGAACAGTTCCCGGCGCTTTTCATGACTCCCTCCATCAGGCCGGAAATGGCAATACGGCCATCTTTCTGGGGGAAAGGGACGCCCATCACGAGCAGGTCAAACTCGCCACGTTGAATCTCCTCCACGATCTCACTCTGCGGATTTCCGACGCGGATCTCGCTCTCGGTGGGCACGCCGAACATCTCCAGGCTTTTCACGCCGCCGCCAACGAACCGCTCCACGCGCTGGCGTTGGTAGTCATCCTTCAGGGCCCGGCCGAGAACGGTGAAGAGCTTGGCCTGGGCGCCGAGATGGCGAAGTAGACGCCCCGCAAACAGGACGTCATCCTTGCCGGGCTCGCCGCTGGCCACACAGACCAGCGCTTTCTCAAAGTGCGCCCCCGGATGCGCCGCCAGCAGTAGGTGGTGCTGCCCGACCTGCAGGATGTCTTCGGCTATATCCATGCCTTCCACGGGCCGCCAGCCGGCGAT
>DATAKV010000265.1:0-1876 GCA_036261375.1 Anaerolineales bacterium | reverse complement strand
AAGATCCACGCCGCCGGTCGCGATCACCAGCGTCATCCCGATGGCAAGCAGCATGACGGTGGAACCGTTGCGGAAGATATCGATCAGGCTTCCGTGCAGGTTGCCATCCCTGTTCTCGATCCTGAAAAACCCGGGGATGAAAATAAAATCAAACAGCAGGATGAGCGAGAGGGCAAGCAGGGGAAAAAAGAGCCTGCTCTCGGTGATGCTCCTCCATGTGATGGCTCGTCTGGCAGGTTTTTTCATACTTCACTCCCTGCAAAAGCATGGATGATCGTGTTCTCGTCCACCTCGCCGGCAAACTCGGCCACCGTCTCGCGTTCGCGCAGCACGACGATCCGGTGACTGGTGCGCAGCACTTCCTCCAGCTCGGAGGAGATGAATACACAGGCTTTACCTTCCTCTGCCAGAGACAGGACGAGCTTCTGAATTTCTGCCTTGGTCCCCACGTCTATGCCGCGTGTGGGCTCGTCGAGGATCAGCACCTGCGGGTTGATCGCCAGCCAGCGGGCCAGAATGACTTTTTGCTGGTTACCCCCGCTCAGGTTTTTCACAGGCTGGTCCGCAGAGGGGGTGGCAATGTTCAGTAAACGAATATAGCGTTCCGCGTATTCGTATTGCTCCGGCAGGCTCAGGTATTTCAGCCAGCCCTTGCTGGCCTGCATCGCCAGCACGATGTTTTCCCGGACAGTCAGGTCATCCACGATCCCACCGGCTTTTCGATCCTCCGGACAGAGAGCGACCCCGCGCTTGATCGACCCGAGCGGCGAATAGTCGTGGATCAAACTTCCGTTCATCGTCATGGAACCTGTGTCGGCCTTTTCGGAACCAAATAAGATGTTGGCCGTCTCGGTACGGCCCGAGCCAAGCAACCCGGCCAGTCCCACTACTTCTCCTACATGCAGGTCGAGATCGAAAGGCTGCATGGATCCGGTCAACCCCAGTCCACGGGCCTGTAATAATGCCTCTTTCCGGATATGCTTACTGCTTTCCAGTTTGGTCTTTGACATCTCGTCGAATTCCGCCAGATTGCGGCCGATCATTTTCGAGATCAATACCACGCGCGTAATGGCAGCCGTTTCGTATGTCCCCACCAGCTTTCCATTGCGCAGGACGGTGATCCTGTCCGAAATTTCGTACACCTGGCCGAGGAAATGTGTGATGAAGATGATGCCCATCCCCTCGCTTTTGAGCTTTCGCATCACTTTGAACAGCTGTTTCGTTTCGTTCTCATCCAGGCTGGAAGTGGGTTCGTCCAGGATCAGGATTTTTGCGTTCTCGAGATACAGGGCACGGGTGATCGCAACCATCTGTTGGATCGCTACGGTATACGACCCCAGCGGTTTGGTAACGTCGATCTCGAGCCCCAACAGGCTGTGAAGAGCATCGACCGCCAGCGAATTCATCTTCGCCCAGTCGATGCGACCCATTTTTCGAGGCTCACGACCGAGGAGAATATTCTCGGCGACTGTGAGGTTGATGCAGAGGTTGACTTCCTGGTAGACCGTACTGATCCCGAGGGATTGTGCATGCTGTGGGGATTTCGCCTGAATCTCTTTGCCATCCAGGACGATGCGGCCGGAGTCTGGCCGATCCACACCCGTCAGCACTTTCATCAGAGTGGATTTCCCTGCCCCATTCTCCCCCACCAGACACAAAACCTCACCCCGTCTGAGCGTCAGGCTGACGTTGTCAAGCGCCTGCACTCCCGGGAAGGCTTTGCTGATCCCCTCCATTTCCAGTATGAGTTGATCCGACTCGGACATACGGCCTGCCTTTGTGATTTATCGATCTTTGTAGGAGGACAGGCAGTATGCCTGCCTCTGTGAACCATGTTCCACGATTGGGAAGCGAGTTCTCCTCGCTTCCCAATCGT
>DATAKV010000260.1:0-1667 GCA_036261375.1 Anaerolineales bacterium | reverse complement strand
ACGCCGGTACAGGAACCGAGACGCGTCTCGTTCTTTTTGATGAACGATTCGTACTTCCAGTACAGGCCGTCGGCTGTGGCGTGGGCGTCGCTGTCCTCGGCGATGTTCTTACTGCCGGTCACCGCGCCGACCTTTGGATTGGCAAACGGCTTGACCAGCTCCCGCAGCGCATCCGGCGCGTACATGTTATTCGCATCCGAGAAGACCACGATTTCATGCTTGAGACGCGGCACCGCCCGGTTAATTGCCACCATTTTGCCGCGCCGGCGCACGTCATAGCTCAGCTCCACACCGCGCTCGGCGAAGCTTTCCACGATCTCGGCGGTCCGGTCGTCCGAGCCATCAACGGCCACCAGGATCTGCATGCAATCCTGGGGATAGTCGAGCGCCAGCGTGTTCTCGAGCTTGGCGGCGATGATGTCCTGCTCATTGTAGGCCGCGATCAGGATCGAGACCTGCGGGGTGATATCTTCATACGTCTCTTTCCTGCGCCGCAGCCGCGCCAGCAGTGCCACGATCAACGGATAGCCCACATAGACATATCCGATGAACAGGATGCAGAACCAGAAGAGCAGGCCGAACAGTTTCATGCCGTTTGTTTCTCCTGCCGGGAAGCAAGCACGTCCCGGTACAGGTCGAGGTGGCGCCTCATCCAGGCATCCACCGAATATTCGTCCATGGCCCGGCGGTGGGCGGCTTTCCCCATCGCCTGGCGTTTCTCGGGATTCTTCAACAGATCTTCCAGCGCGGCAGCCAGCAGCTCCGGCCGGTGCGGCGGGACCACTACACCCGTCTCCTCGGTGACCACGTTGGGGATATCCCCAACAGAGGTGGCGACGACGGGCAGGCCCACCATCATCGCTTCGAGCACCGCCAGCGGCAGGCCTTCACGGTGCGAGGAGCTGGCATACACATCGCTCAGCGCCAGCAGGTTGTGCACATCATCCCGCTCACCGGCCAGGATGACCGACTGGTTGAGCTTGAGGCTCTCGATCTGTTCACGGATAGAATCTATGTTGCCGCCGGCGCCTACCATCAGCAGCTTGGGTTTCTGGGCACCCTTGCTCAGCAGGTTGAAGGCTTCGATCATGTCCTCGTAGCCTTTGGCCCGCGAGAAGCGTCCCACCGTAATAATGAGTGAACCGGATGTCTCCCCGGTGATCTCCCTACGCAGGCGCTCCTTCTCCATGTTCTCCGGCATGTTCGGCTGGGGGATGCCGTTGGGGATCACATCGATTGGCCGCTCACCGTAGTTTCCCTGGTTGAAATCGGCAACCACCTTGCCCACGGCCAGGATGCGCGTGGCGTAGGTCCGCAGGCAGTAGTTCTCCATCCGCTTGAGGATCCTGGATTTCCAGCCGCCGCGCACAGTCGTCGAATGCAGTGTGGCAATGACCGGGATGCCTGCCCGGTGCGCCGCAAGGGTACCCAGGATATTCGAGTAGATCAGATGAGTCTGGACCAGGTCTACCCGTTCTTCTTGCAGGATCTCGACCAGTTTCTGCCAGCGCTGCATGTTGAACAGGGAAGGCGCTCGTAAAGAGATCACCCGCACGCCTGCCGCCCGGATCGACTCCAGGATGAACGGTGCGCCGCCTTCGCGCAGAGTGATAATGACCGGATCCAGGCCATGCGCCGCGGCGGACGCGGCATACGCCGCGATCAAA
>DATAKV010000254.1:0-5878 GCA_036261375.1 Anaerolineales bacterium | reverse complement strand
CATCCCGGCTGCAGCGCGGCCTGTGTAGACGGGGTCCAGCAACAGCCCTTCATATTTGGCGAACAAGCGGACAGCTTCACGCTCGGCGTCGGTCAGCACCCCATAGCCGGCGCGGCAATATTCTTCATTCGCCAGGACATCCTCACGTGTGAATTCGATCCGGGCGCCAAGTTTTTCACTGGCATCGGAGGCAAGCTGCGAGACGCGGGTCTTGAGCCAGTCTTCGGGCTCGTCGATGCTGATGCCCAGGACTTTGCCATTGAAGCCAAAGATGCGCTGGCCCAGGACAAGTCCCGCATGGGTACCCCCGGAGGATGTGCCAAACACGATCCAATCTGCTTCCACGTTTTGCAAAATGAATTCTTCCATGGCGAACGCATACCCCAGCGCGCCCGTTGGGCTTGATCCTCCATAGGTGACAAGGTAAGGCTTTCGCCCCTCTGCAGTGGCTTTGTCAAATGTGTTATGGAGGGTCTGGTCGCGAAGGGAGCGGTCTGGTATTGTCACCAGCTCTGCACCAAAGAGCTGGTCAAGCAAAAGATTGGCCGTTGGCTTGTCCGGCATTTCTCCGTTGAGAACGAGAATGCAGTCCAGGCCGTATCTTGCTGCGGCAGCGGCTGTCTGGCGGCAGTGGTTTGACTGCAGCGCACCGCCCGTGATCAGGGTTCGGGCGCCCTGCTCGAGCGCTTCGGCCACCAGGAATTCCAGTTTGCGGGTCTTGTTTCCACCGAAGGCAAGACCGGTCTGGTCGTCGCGTTTGACCCGGATGTGGGGTCCGCCCAGCGCTTTGGAGAGACGAGGCAGCTCTTCGATCGGGGTGGGAAGATGAGCGAATCTCAACCGTGGAATATTCATCAGGCGCCTCCAAGGGATTGTCTGGTTTTTGCCTTGCCTCGTGAGCGCATGACATCCAGCACACGAGGAATGATTTCCGAATACACCTTGTACCAGAGCGGACTGGGCGCGTAGTCCCAGGCGCCGAGAGTGCGGACCACCTGTCCACCCAGGCCTTCCTTGAAGCGGTAGACTCCCCACATGGAATCGCTCTCATCGAAGACCTCAGGCGCCCCCCACAGGTCATATACGGTACAGCCGTAAGCTTTGGCACGCTTCATCGCTTCCCACTGCAAAAGGTACGTCGGCATCTTTTCGCGGTGTGCGTTACGCGACATGCCGTAGACATAACAGGCGCGTCGAGCAAAATAGAAGACAAAGATGGCAGCGACGGGTTCGTTGTCGACTTCGGCGATGAGAGGCTCAGCAAAGGCGATTTCAGATTTTTGATTTTTGATTGCCGATCCCTGATTGGATACGAATAGCTGCCAGACGGTCTGGTAGTACTCTTCATCCCGAATCACAAAGCCGTCTCGGACGGAGGTCTCGGCATACATCTTATAAAGCATGGAAGAATCGTCCATATTGCCTATACGCAAAGAAACACCTTTCTTTTCGGCCAGCCGGACGTTGTAGCGGGTCTTCTGTTTCATGCGCGCCAGCAGCTTCTCTTCAGACGGTGTGAGATCGACAAGGACTGTGTTGCGGAACTGGATCTGGTCGGAGGAGTATTCCCAGCCTCTCCGCTTCAATTCATTGACGAGCGCCTGGCCGCCCGTATCTTTGATATCCTGCTCCCCACCCGGGACACCGGTTCCCAATACGACATCGGGATCCATCTTTAAAAAGATGGCGTCCTGTTTCCTGGCAAACGCCTGCAGATCGCCAAGCACACGGTTTCGCAGGGATTCGTTCGACCAATCGAGCAGAGGTCCTTTGGGAGAATAGAGGATGGACAAGCGGGCAGCAAATCCATTGCGGAGGATCTGGCGTTTGAGGATCAGTGCTGCGGCTTGATAGTGTTCTGTGTTCAGTGGCCAGGGGTCAGTATCCTTAAGTATTGTGAATTGTCCATCCATGGTCCAGAGCGCGTACATGGGGGTCCAGCCGTACTTCGCCTTTACCTGTCCCCATTCGTGAGTCTGGAGAAAGTGTGGGTTGGGAAGGTTGGTAATGATGGAATTCCAGATATTTCGATCCACTCTATTCTCGATTCCCGATGAATTTCAAATAAGCCCAATACAACAATGGATTATAGACCCGGTCCATGGCCTGGGCGGCACGCTTGAGCTGGCCGCCGAAGCCGCGCTTGAAGCGGTAGACGCCCCACAGGCCATCCTGGCGCTTTTCGAAGTTCGCCTCCAGGGTGGCTTCCTCTTCGTCCGGGACGCCCCAGAGATCGTATTCCTCGCAGCCGTGCGCTTTGGCCCATCTCATGGCCTCCCACTGCAGGAGGTAGGCCGGCATACGATTTCGTTCCTCGTCGGTGGAGGCACCGTAGAGGTAATAGGCACGGTTCCCATGACAGGCAACGAACAGTGCGGCTAGAGGTTTGCCTTCATACTCGGCGACCAGAATCTCGCACTCCCCTTTCGGATGGAGCAAGTCATAAGCACGTTGGTAATACTCCAGCGAATGGACGCCGAATCCATCCCGTCCGCCGGTGGTGAGCATCATATTGTGAAATGCCTGGAGATCCTCCCAGGGTCGGACGGTCACTCCTTTTTTTTCGGCGAGACGGATGTTGTAGCGGGTCTTCTGTTTCATCCGGGCCAGGATCTCATCTTCTGAGCCCTGAATATCGACAAGTATCGTGCGAGGAGGCTGGATATTCTGAGGCGAGATGCGAAGTGCCAGGTGCCAGGTGTCAGGCATCTGGTCTTCCCAGAGATCGGGTTCGAGTTTGAGGAAGACAGCTCGATTTTGTCTACAGACAACATCGATTTCCTGCCAGAGAGAGGGAGCCGGGTTTGCTTTCGGAATATATCCTATTGTGAATCCAAGTGGTA
Organism: Anaerolineales bacterium; assembly: GCA_036261375.1. GTDB lineage: Bacteria > Chloroflexota > Anaerolineae > Anaerolineales > Villigracilaceae > Defluviilinea. Next base: position 3,035 of record DATAKV010000254.1, on the reverse strand, counting down.
ATTTGCGGAATAAGATCTGCACGCCCGCCTCGCCATTCACAACCCGGACGGGTTTCCAGCCGAACCCAGCCTTCAGCTCGCCCCATTCACCGGTCTGCAGGAGGTGCGCGTTGGGAAAAGAGGTCAGTAATCGAGTCCAGTCGGGGAGGGAGACGGTGGGCATGGGTTGGGTTTAATGTTGAACGTTTGAAGGTTGAACGTTTAAACGTTGCAACTTTCAAACGTTCAACCTCATAGGATCGATGTAATATCCAACTGCAGCGTTTCGCGAAGGGAAGCGCCGGGGATCAGCTCATCGAGCTGGGCGATGATGCCTTCGATATCGCCCGTCTGGCTGAGACGGGAGAGAGTGTCGATGGCCTGCGACAGGTCCGGGGCTGGCATGGGTGCGTCAGTATCCAGGCGGAAGATATCGGGATGGCGGGTATCAAGAAGAGGGGTGTCCGGGTCCCAAAGTTCCTCTGTCAATTTTTCGCCGGGACGGATGCCCGTGTAGGAGATGTCAATATCACGATATGGCTCGAGGCCGGAGAGGCGGATCAGGTCCTGCGCCAGGTCCAGGATGCGAACCGGCTCACCCATGTTGAGCACAAACGTTTCACCGCCGTTCCCCATCGAGGCGGCCTGCAGGACAAGATAGACAGCCTCCGGGATGGTCATGAAGTAGCGAAACATGTCCGGGTGCGTGATCGTGACTGGGCCGCCGCCGGCAATCTGCTGCTTGAAGATGGGAATGATACTGCCCCGGCTGCCCAGCACATTCCCAAAACGGACAACAGTGAAGGATCTGCCTGTCCGCTGAGCAGCGCTCAACACGATCATCTCTGCCAGGCGTTTGGTCGCGCCGTACATGGACGTGGGCCGGACAGCCTTGTCGGTGGAGATCAGAACGAATTTTTCAACCTCATGGACGAGCGTAGTCTGCACGATCTGATGCGTGCCCAGCACGTTGTTCGTGACCGCTTCCACAATATTCGCTTCCATCAGGGGTACGTGCTTATGCGCGGCAGCATGGAAGACGATCTGCGGCTGCAGCTCGCTGAAGATCGACTCCAGCCGCAGGGGGTCCCGTACATCGGCAATGACAGGGGAAAGCGACAGGGCGGGATAATACTGTTTCAGCTCGAGCAGGATCTCGAAGATACTATTCTCGCCGTGTCCGAGCAGGATCAATGCGGACGGCGCCCGGCGGGCGATCTGGCGGCAGAGCTCCCGGCCGATCGAACCGCCCGCCCCCGTGACAAGAACACGCTTCCCTGCCAGGGACGCGCCGACTGCTTCGTCGTTGACCCGCACCGGCTCCCGGCGCAGCAGGTCGGTGATATCCACTTCGCGCAAGCGGCTAACGCTGACCCGGCCGCCGATCAGTTCCACCATGCCAGGCATGGTCCGGGAGGAGATGCCCTTATGGCGGCAGACATCGTTGACCGAGCGCACCATCCTCCCCGGAGCAGACGGAATGGCCAGGATCACTTCGTCCACGTGATGCAGATCGATCATGGAAGCCAGGTCGTCGATCGCGCCGATCACATTCACACCGTGGATGGTTTGATTCTGTTTTGCCGGATCGTCATCGAGAAAGCCGATGGGGATCAGGTTGAGCTGAGGTGACCTCTGCAGTTCACGTACCACCAGTGCACCCGAGTCGCCAGCCCCGAGGAGCAGGGCACGTTTCCCTTTGCCCTTCGGCCGGGCCATGGTCGCCTGTTCTCCGAACAGGCGAAGGGCAAAACGCGAGCCCCCGATCAGGATCAGGGAAAGCAGCCAGTCGATGCCCAGGGCCGAGCGCGGCATACCAGGAAGCACCCTCCCGGTGACGATCAACAGCGCCATGACTCCAGAAGTCAGCACAGAGGCCGTTGTGACAGCGACGGTGATCAGCCGCAGCTCACCGGTACTGGCATACATCCACAGCCTGCGGTACAGGCCAAAGAGATAAAAGACAGGGAGCTTGATGGCAAGCGCCACTACGCACATCAGCAGTACAGCCGGGAAATAGTATGGAAGCTCACCCACATCCAGCCGCAGCGCAAAACTGCCCAGAACGGAAATAACGATCAGGGCAATATCACCGATCAAAACAAAACGATTTTGAATCTGAAGGCGGGAGGATGTCATGAATAACATGAAATGGATGCTAGTGAGAGCGCATCCAGTCCACCGTTTCCTTCAGGCCGTCGACGAGGGAGACTTCGGCCCGGAAGCCGATCTCCTCGGCGGCCTTTTGCGGACTGCCCACCGAGCGATAGATGTCGCCAGGACGCGGTGCCGTATGCTCATGGGACGGTGCGTCGGGCAGCAGCTCGTACATGACATCCAGCAGGTCCAGCAGACGGGTCTCAACGCCGGTGCAGATGTTGAAGATCTTTCCGGCTGCATTGGGGTGCTCCGAGGCGATCAGGTTGGCTCGCACGATATCACGCACGTTGATCAGATCACGCGTCTGGCCGCCATCGCCGTACACGGTCACAGGTTTATTATCCAGCAAACGACGGGCAAAGATGGGCACAGCCGCGGCATACATCGAATCGGGACGCTGGCGCGGACCGTAGACGTTGAAATAACGCAGGGCTGCCACTTCGAATCCGAAGGAACCGGTGAACAGCTCGGCGTACATCTCGTTGACGCGCTTGGAGACGGCATACGGCGACTTTGGCTGGAGCGCTGTCTCCTCCACCAGGGGCAGCGCGTCCGATTCCCCGTAGACGGCCGCGCTCGAAGCGACAACCGCCCGTCTCACCCCGGCCCGCCGCGCCGCCTCGAACAGTAGGGAGGTACCGGTGATATTCACGTCGAAGCAGGTCTGCGGCTCCTCCATCGACTGCGGAACCGAGACAAACGCCGCCTCATGGAACAGGACCTCGACACCGCGCACAGCCTGGTCCACGTCCGAAGCGTTTCGCACATCTCCTTCCAGGACCTGCAGCAGGTTACCATTGAATCGCCGTACCAGCTCGTCGATATTCTCGCGTTTGCCCGTGCTGAAATTGTCCAGTACGCGGACCGAATGCCCATCCTGCAGAAGGGTCTGGACG
>DATAKV010000238.1:0-4175 GCA_036261375.1 Anaerolineales bacterium | reverse complement strand
GATGGGCTGGTGTTGAGCGGCGTGGATCTCGCAGCGGAGCCGGGCCAGACGGTTGCCGTCCTGGGAGCAACAGGTGCCGGCAAATCGTCGATCGTCAACCTGGTGCCGCGCTTTTATGATGTCGCAGCAGGGCGGATCACCTGGAACGGTATCGATATCCGCGATCTGCGGCAGAGCGATCTGCTCGCTCAAGTGGGCGTTGTACCGCAGGAAACGGTCCTGTTCTCCGGAACTGTGCGGGATAACATCCGCTATGGGAAGCCGGAGGCGACGGAAGAGGATGTCATTGCCGCCGCCAGAGCAGCCCAGGCTCACGACTTCATCATGACTCTGCCGAACGGCTTTGACACCCGGGTAGAAGAGCGCGGTATGAATCTCTCGGGCGGACAAAAGCAGCGAATTGCAATTGCGCGGGCGCTTTTGCTCAAGCCTTCGATCCTGATCCTGGATGACAGCACCAGCTCGGTCGATGTGGAGACCGAAACCAAGATCCAGGCCGCGCTGAAATCCTGGCTGACAGACAGTACCAGTTTTGTTGTAGCGCAGAGAATTAGCACTGTGCTGCACGCCGATACGATTCTTGTCGTGGATGAAGGAAAAGTGGTGGCCCAGGGAAAACATCATGAGCTGATGCGATCCAGCCCGGTGTACCAGGAAATTTATGCATCGCAGCTGGGGGATGGCGTAAAGGTGGGAGCCGAATGAATCATCGAAATACCGACCATCCCACACCCGAGATCCGTGCAGCCCTGGCCCGCGGGGCAATGCGCCCTGGCAAAATCGAAAAAGCTGGGGATCCCCGGCGTGCGCTCCGACGCCTGGCAAACTATCTCAGTCCGTACAGAGGAACACTTGCCGTGGTGCTCGCGTTCGTCCTCGCCTATATTTTGTTGGGATTGCTGGAGCCCTACCTGCTGGGACGGGCGATCGACGAATATATTTCCACCCGCCAGATTGATGGCCTGGCGGGCCTGGCATTGCTTCTTCTAACTGCTTATCTTCTCGACAACGGTTTCCAGGCCGCCTCCAGCTGGCTGATGGCGCGCATCTCCCAGGATGCACTTCGCCGGCTGCGACGGGACCTGTTTGAGCATTTGCAAACACTTTCCGTTCAATTCTTTGACCGGAATCCCGCGGGGGAGTTGATGAGCCGCCTCACGAATGATATCGAAGCGATCAACCAGGCGGTTTCCCAGAATGTGGTTTCCCTGGTTGCCAGTGTGCTTTCGCTGATCGGGATCGTGATCGCGATGTTTCTCCTCAACCCATGGCTGGCCCTGTCCGCCTTGCTCGTCGTCCCGATCATGTTCTGGTTCACGCAGTTTGTCGCCCGTTATACACGTAAAGGATTTCGCAATTTACAAAAGGAACTGGGAGTGATCAACAGCGTGATGGAGGAGTCCATCAGCGGCCAGCGCGTCGTCAAGGCCTTCCGCCGCAGCGAGAGTGCCATCGAGCGGTTCCATGCCAGCAATCAGAAAGTCTACGAAGCGGGAGTGTATGCCAATACGTATGCACTCATGCTCATGCCGCTCACCTGGGTGCTGGGCAACTTCTTTGTCATTGTGCTCGTAGGTCTGGGCGGTTACCTAGCACTGCAGGGCCTCGTTACTATAGGGATGATCGCAACGTTCATTGCCTATGCCCAGAATTTCATCCACCCTTTGCGCCAGCTCGCAAACATGTACAATGCCATTCAGGCTGCACTGGCCGGGGCCGAACGTGTCTTCGAGGTGATCGACACGCCTGCAGAAGTGGATCACGCCGCGGATTCCCCACTGCCGGATCCAGTCAAAGGAGAGGTTCGTTTCACGGACGTCTCCTTCGGTTATCTCGCAAACCAGCCGGTCATCCGTAATATGAGTCTCGAAGCGAAAGCCGGCCAAACGATCGCCCTGGTGGGTCCGACAGGCGCCGGAAAGACCACCATCCTCAATCTGTTGACGCGATTCTACGAGATAGACAAGGGCCGTATCACTATCGATGGACACGACATTCGCGACGTTTCGAAAGCAGATCTCCGCCGGAAGCTGGGGATCGTCCTTCAGGATACATTCCTTTTCGCTGATACCGTGATGGAAAACCTCCGCTACGGGCGACTCGAAGCCACCGATGAAGAATGCATGGAAGCAGCCAGGCTCGCCGATGCCGATCACTTCATCCGCCAGCTGCCGAACGGGTATCAGACCCGGCTCTCCGAACGGGCCGGCAACCTGAGCCAGGGCCAGCGGCAATTGCTTTCCATCGCTCGCGCCATCCTGGCAGATCCCAGTATCCTCATTCTCGATGAAGCCACATCCAGTGTGGATACGCGGACAGAAGCCCGTATTCAAAAAGCGTTATTGCGCCTCATGGAAGGGCGAACCAGTTTCGTCATAGCTCACCGCTTATCCACGATCCGCGACGCGGACAATGTCATTGTCATTAAAGACGGTGAAATCGTCGAGCAGGGCACACATCAACAACTGCTCGAATCGAAAGGTGTATTCCATCAACTATATGTGAGCCAGTTCAAAGGTTTGGCCATCTAACTGGTTTGACAGCGACCGTGGCGGAAATGGGACTCACGACGCCTGCGCTTTCCCATATGATCATTTTAAGTAACGCACAATAAAGGCGATACCCTTTCCTTCTAAAGGGTCTGCATCGATTCTGCTGTGTTATACTTTGTTTTGACGTTCCTCATGTTATGTGTGTGCTTACCAACACCATGCTCGAGAAAGGTTCTTTCGATCGTTCCCCACCTTTGATAAAGTTTGAATAGTGACAATCTTCAAATGATGCGCTGATTGTTATTTGCTCAAAGCTGCTTCGTACGAACTGACATCCATCAGGAATGAGGCATGCGATCATGCTTCCCAACTCTATCTTTAAGGAGAAGAAAAATGTCCGCAAAAAGAATAAGCAGTTTGATGGTCTTCGTTTTGCTGGCGGTTGCGATCCTCGCCGCTTGTGCACCGGCTGCAACGGATGCACCGCCGGCGGCAACCGAGCCGCCCGAGGTTGCCACAGAAGCGCCAGCAGAGGAGCCTGCAGCCACAGAAGCGCCCGCTGAGATCACCGATACCGAGCTGAACGTTCTCTGCACACCTCAGGAACAATGGTGCCAGGGGATGAAGCAGGAATTCGAAGCGAAGTACGGCATCACCGTCAACTATGTCCGAATGTCCTCCGGTGAAGCCCTGGCCCGTGTCCAGGCCGAGAAAGATAACCCACAGTTCGATATCTGGTGGGGCGGACCGATCGACAGCTTTGTTGCTGCGAAGGGCGAAGGGCTGCTCGAGCCGTACGACTCACCCAATTACGCAAACCTGACGGATCCGGTAAAGATGAAGGATGTCGACAACCAGTGGGTAGGCGTGTATGTGGGAACGCTTGGGTTTGCAACCAATACGGACTGGCTGGCGGCCAACCCCGGTGTGGAAGCTCCAACCTCCTGGGACGATCTGCTGAAACCCGAATTCACAGGACAGGTGATGGTCGCACATCCGTCGTCTTCCGGCACATCCTACACGGCGCTGGCAACCGTCTTGCAGCTGCGCGGTGAGGAGGCAGGCTGGGAATAACTGGAGAAGTATGACGCCCAGATTTCTCAATATACAAAGAGCGGGGCCGCACCTGCCAAGTTTGTCGGCCAGGGCGAGGCTGCGGTGGCGATCGTTTTCTCCCACGATATCGTGAATGAGATCGAGAACAATAAACTGCCGCTGGTTTTGACTTTCCCTGAAGAAGGAACCGGGTACGAGATCGGTGGTATGGCAATCCTGAAAGGCGCCAAAAACATCCAGGCTGCAAAATTGTGGTTCGATTGGGCACTGACGCCCGAAGCGCAGGCGCTGGGACCCGTGTATGCGGCCTATCAAGCTCCCACGGTGGGAGGCGTCGAACTCTCTCATCCTGAGCTGCTCGAGGTCAATCTGATTGACTATGACTTTATCTGGGCAGGCGAGCACAAACAGGAGTTCGTTGACAGGTTCACAAATGAGCTTGCGACCGCCGACAACTTAAAGGAATAAACACTGGGCCATGAATTCTGGGCGGCAACAGCGCCGCCCAGAATTTCTTTCGCGGAGGAGCATGAAAACGACCATCGCATTACCGAAATCATCAAAAATGCAGTTCGTCGGTGTCCGGCGCCGCTTTCAGGAATTCTCGATCATCTTCAGAGACCCAGT
>DATAKV010000234.1:0-1848 GCA_036261375.1 Anaerolineales bacterium | reverse complement strand
CCATCTCCAGGGCCGTAGTGTTCGCCCAGGCCGTGTGGCCGTCATAGGCGCCAACGTAGATAGGACGATCGGGCAGGATTCCATCCAGCTCCTGCCGGGTGGAGAGGATGCCATAACGGATGCCGCGTCCCAAAACCCAGGGTGAGGTCTTGTTCTGGTCTGCAAATTCGAGCAGTACCTGTCTCAGCTGCTCTTTATTCCTTACTTCCTGGAGCTGGGCATAGCCCATCCAGGTGGCGCCTGAAAGCAGATGTACATGTGAATCGATGAATCCGGGTGTGAGCGTGTGTCCTTTCCCGTCTATGATCCGCGTGGAATTGCCTATGTACCTATTGGCTCCCTGGCCGGTTCCCACGTAGACGATACGATTGCCCTGGATGGCGACCGCTTCGGCTTGATGGTTGACCGGGTCACTTGTAAACACTTTTGCGTTGATAATGATGGTGTCAGCAGATGGCGGCATCTCTCCTCCTCAGGAAGAATTCCTGCCAACTATACATAAATCACGAGCTTTGGTCAATCGATGGAGCCTGCGTCCCAACGGTTATAATCTGTCTGAATGAAGACCCAGATCATCACCCTCGAATCGCACGATGACCTCATCTCGGTCCGGGACCGGATGTCGTGGGCCAAGACGCCGCGCATTCTGCTGGTCTGGCCGAAGTTCGAGAAGGTTACCCTCCGCCAGGTGGATCTGAAGATCCTGCAGCGGCATGCAGCTTCACTGGGTGCGCAGCTGGGGATCGTCTCGCGCGTGCGCCGGGTACGGGCCGACGCGCAGGCATTACGCATCCCGGTCTTTACCTCCACGGGAGAGGCGCAGCGCGTCTCCTGGCCCAAGCCGAGACGCAGGCGTTTTTCGACTCGTCCTCCGCGCAGGGATTTGCGCGAACAGCGGGAACAGGTCCCAGTCCTTGAGCCGGCCTGGCGATCTCATGCGGGCGTGCGCGTACTCGCATTTCTCGTTGGCGTACTGGCGGTGCTGGCTCTTGTGGCGTTGTTCATCCCCCGTGCCCAGATCACCCTGACGCCCCTGTCCAGAAATCAGAGCCTCGTCCTGCCTGTGAGCGCCAGCCCTTCGATCGAATCGGTTTTCATCACAGGCAGTATTCCGGCAGGCGAAAAACGGATTATTGTGGATGGAACAAGGACGGTGAGAGTAACAGGCTCCACCGTGGTCCCGCAGTCGAAAGCCCGGGGCCTGGTGGAATTTCGTAATCTTTCCCAGCAGTCTGTCACGATCCCGGCGGGGACGGTGGTGCTTGGCGGAGACAGCACTCGCTTCGCGACCACGCGAGCCGGGGAGGTGGCTGCTGGCGTCGGTGAAACGCTCGAGGTGCCGGTCGAAGCGGTAGAAGGGGGCGCTGCAGGCAACCTGGAAGCCGAGACGATCAATGCCATCGAAGGCAGGCTGGGCTTGTCCCTGTCTGTCATAAATCCCGAGCCGACCACCGGCGGGCGCGAATTGCCATCCATCCAGGCCAGTGAAGCGGACCGTGAGCGGGTCAAGAACCTATTGATGAAAGAACTGGAGGCGCAGGCCCGCGAGCAGCTGGCAGGGGACCTCTCCCCGGGCGACCTGCTATTTGAGAAAACGCTCACAGTATCCCAGACACTCTCGGAAGTGTATGATCCGCCACCGGGCGCTTCGGGCCGAAATTTGACCTTGAACATGCAGGTGGAGTATTCAGTCCAGTATGCGGCCGCCTCCGACCTGGCTGAGCTGGCCGCGCTGGCGTTGAACGCCTCCCTGCCTGCTGGTTATACCGCAGCTTCAGACGAGTTGACGGTTACACCGGTTTCGAGTCCTTCCATGTACAGGGATGGCTCCGCAAAGTGGACCATGCG
>DATAKV010000233.1:0-2403 GCA_036261375.1 Anaerolineales bacterium | reverse complement strand
CCTGAACGCCTGGGGTATCGCCTGGAAGCGATCCTGCCCGATGGAGAAGTCATCGGGGAATATATTTATGACCGGGCGGTCTATGAAATGTCAGCCGCGGACTGGCATGAACACAGGCAGGCAAAAGGGCAGGAACCCGGCACAACTCCATAGCGTTCCGTCCGGTTGGCAGAGGCAGGCTGGAAGGTGGAGAGCGTCGATTTCAAGAGGAAGCGGGTGAAGCTGACCGGTGCCGGCTATGCGTAGGAAGGGGATTGAAGGATGAGAAAACACCTGGACATGGGCCGCATTCTACTGCCTGAGAAAATCTAATCTTTTTATACTTGAATCTGGTACCAGAAATCGTTATGATAAATCTACGAGTGAAACGTCAATTCTGCTTTCCTCTCTCGCCCCGCGGCATTTAGACAACTACATACTACCATTATCAAAACGGCAGCTCCGTCCTGAGACCGGGGTGCAAAATCACGGATTTGCCGCGCCGATATGACATGAGATGGGTAAACCCCGGGCCATTGAAACCTTTGTTCGACCGATCCTTAGTTGGAAAGGAGGTTCCTGGAAATATACTCAGCACATTCATGATCTTTAATTGCCGATGCTAACCAAAGGAGTTAATAAAATGAAAATAGCGATGTTTCGGCTAAAGGGTGCGCTCGCAGTCATGGTCACGGTAACGCTGCTGTCCAGCAGTGTAACCACGGTGTTCGGCGCACCCAGGATCCCAAGGAGCGAGATCGATGAAATCCGGACCTTCGGGATCAACCCGCTCTTTGACCCTGCAGAGGCAGTAGGCGCCGGTACCGTCGATCGGCAGTCTTGCACGACATCCGGGGACCCGACCGCCGACATCGACATCAGCTGCGATGACCCGATCGCGCCGGATAACGAGCTGGCGATTGTCGCCAACCCCGAAAATCCGGACCACCTGCTGGCAGGATCGAACGATTACCAGCTCGATTTCCGTGGAGCGACGGCCATCGTGCGTATCCCGGTGGGCTCCTTCGTATCCTTCGACGGCGGTACGACCTGGACCGACAGCCAGGTCCCGCTGGGGAATTCATCGTTAGGAACGGGTGACCCCTCGCCGGTCTTCAACGCCAAATATGACAGCGTGCATATGGCCAGTTTAGGATTTGTCTGCGGGCAGCTGGCTCCGCTGTGCACAAGGGGCAATATCCAGGTGGCCACCTCCTGGGATGGCGGGCTGACCTGGGAACGGCCCGTCACGGTAGCCAGGGGGATTGGATCGGATGCTGCAGCCCAGGAAATCTTCAACGACAAGGAATGGATCACTGCCGATAACGATCCGGCCAGCCCGTTCTATGGGCGGATGTACCTGGTGTGGGTCGCCTTCCGCATCGAAAAAGGAGCCTTTGACGAATCGCCGGTGATGTTCTCCTATTCTGACGATGCCGGCCAGACCTGGACCCAACCGCAGGAGATTTCGGGCAGGAGCGAGGACTACTGCACGTTCCAGGATGATGGCAACGATGTCGCCCGGGGAGAGGACGGCTTTGAGTGCGACCAGGATCAGTTTGCCTACCCGGCCGTGGGACCCGGCGGAGTTCTATACGTCCACTTCCACAATGAGCAGAACGAGCAGGCCTGGGAAGCACCCGAGATGTACGAGTCACAGATCATGGTGGTCAAATCGACCGATGGCGGCGAGACCTGGAGCGCACCGCAGCACGTGGTGCAATTGGAAGACAGCTACACTGCCCCGCCGGTGGGCGACAGCGGCGACTACCCGCTCAATGTGGATAACCGCACAACGATGACCGGGCACCAGTTCCGGGTCAACTCCGCCGGCAACATCGCCGTGGATCCGAACAACGGGAATATCTACATTGTCTTTGCCGATAATGCCGACGGACAGAACAGCCAGGCCAACCCGGTGACAGATACCAACATTTTCCTGGCGTACTCCTCCGATGGCGGCGCCACCTGGCAGGGCGGCGATGACGGCACGAATACGAACCCGGGCACCCGCATCCGCGTGGATGCTTCGCCAGAGAGCGACCAGTGGTTCCCATGGGTGGATGTGAATCCAACAGACGGTTCGGTGCATGTGCTCTATATGGATGGCAGGACCGACCGGGACCTCTACGATATCACCATCGCTTCCTGGACGGGCGCGGGCGCGCCTTCGTTCGCCCTGCAAGTGGTCAGCCAGGCACCCTCCAATCCGGACAACAGTCTGTTCTTCCGTGCCGGCGTGGCAGGCTGCGAGGGCTGCGCAACCTTTATCGGTGATTACAATGGGATTGCAGTGGATATCCTGGATCGCATCCACGGTGTTTGGACAGACACGCGCCGGCCAGTCACCCCCGATGGCCGCACGGTCCAGGACGCTTTCTATGCCCGCAGGTAGGATCCCAGGCTAGATTAACGCCGGATCTT
>DATAKV010000220.1:0-10532 GCA_036261375.1 Anaerolineales bacterium | reverse complement strand
ATCCCGACATCAGCCTGTGGATACAGCCCCGGCACCACGCTGCTTGGCTGCCATCCCAGCATATGGAAGCGGTCCCGGTGCGGTGAATGGCTGATCATCTCCAGGAAGCGTTCGTAAGAATTATTGTTCATCAGCCGCACTCCCGCGCCCGCCGATACATAGTGGATACGTGGATCTTTTTCCATAGCCTGGTTCAGTGCCTGGAAAAGCGTCTCTACATCGGTCCAGACGTTGTAACCGCCGCACCAGAGAACAACGAAGGCATCTTCCGGTACCTGTTCCCCGCGTAGGACCAGCTTTGGAGAAAGCCTGGAATGGTCCGATGGGGCACAGGGCAGGATGGCATGTGCAAATTCATATCCCATCGTGTGCCTATTGAGCCGGGATGCCATGCTTAACTGGCCAACCAGCGCGAATTTTTGGGGTGTGCTGCAGGTGGAATATTTGTCCGCATGGCGCAATATAAGCTTGAGATATTCAGTGCTGATGTGAGTTTCCCCGATCGCTTCCGCTCCCATGATTAAAATACGGCTTATAACTCTTCTCTTCCTTCGATTGAAAATTCGATGTCTGGTTATACGTTTCAGAAAGATTGTTTCGTCGGCTTACAGGGACCGCAGGGCGATCAGCACGATCAACCCGGCGAATGCACTGCATGCAAAATTGACCCAATCATTATCCAGCCAGCGCCAGCCGCGGGCGTGGACGGTTTGCGTGCCACAGGTATGGAGCGGGTGCTTTTCGGTTTCCATCTGGTGTGTGGGGCAGAAGTACATGGCCTGGACGGTCGCACCGAGAAATGAGTCAAAAAGGGAACCGGCGAGACCTGAGACGGCAATCAGAAGCCCGTGTACGCCTGTTAACAGGCCAACGGGTGAGAGGACAACTGCCGCCAGGGCAATGATCGCTGCGCCTAAAAGGGAAGCGGTTGTACCAAACAGTGAAACGCCGCCCGATGTCCCTTTTTCAACGCGCTTTCCAAGGTCGGTGATCATACGGGGCGGGGATGGATTCAGAACTCCCAGCTCGGTTGCCCAGGTGTCCGCATTGACCGCGGCGAGACAGGCGGCGAATCCCATCCAGCCGATCATGGTTTCCGGGTAAAGCGCGTGGAGGATCACGAAAAGAGTCGCCAAGCCGCCGTTGCCGAAGACCTGGCCTGCATCCCGCTCGTGACCCTTGGAAAATTTTTCGTCCATAGTCTTCTTGCGTTTTTTGAAGGCCCGGCTCAATCCGGAGGAGGTGATGAAGAATAACAACAAGAGGACTGCCCATTGCCAACCGCCCAAACCAAAGATGACCGTGCCGACAAACGTAGCTGCAATGGCTCCGCTGCGATCCAGGCTATGAGCGCGATACGCCAGGTAGGCAACAATGACGGCGAGGAAAAAGCCAATAACGATCTGCATTTAAACCGGCGTGGAAACAAGGAAGAGGACTGCCAGGAGGAAGAGCAGCACACAGAGCGTGCTTGATACCCAGATGATGAACGCCAGCGGCCGCTGGCGCTCCCAGCGAAAAAAGTATAAACCTGCTGTCACGCCTGTGATGAACATCAACCCGCTGACGAGCGGGAGCAGGATCAACTGGGTCGAGGGCGCAATTTCGTTGGGCACTCCGAACGGGTCAAACCCGAACGGAATCTGGGAAAGCGACGGGATCAAGATCCCCACCCAGGCTATCAGCCCCAGGTTAAGTAGAATGCCGCTCATCCAGAGAAAACGGGCGAAGGGACTCTCCCATGCCTCGGTAATAATGAATGAAGGATAAACAGATTTTGGCTCTGCGGGGGTCAGGCTTCCCATTTCGGTGGCACGGGCAAAGGTTTGGACGAGCCCGGCAGCATTCCGAGGCGAGATGGCAAAGATCCGCTTTGAGGTGGCTATCAGGATCAGGTTGCGGGAGCTGGAGGCAATGAATTCGACCAGTCCCAGGTCGGGATGGCGGCGTGTGCCAAGCACAGCGCCTGGCAGGCGAAATCGCGGCAAAAGCAGTGGACGCGACAGGTCGGTGGCGGGGCGGACCCATTCGATATCAGTCAGAGGAATGTCTTCAACGCGCAGACCCCATATCATGGCCAGGCTATCACGGTCAATGTAATAATCAGCACGCAGCAAGGCATAGGCCCGGTAGCCCAGGAATGGGATCGGGACAAAAGCCAGCAGGCCAAGCAGCAGGTTCCATACGAATTGCGGCCCTACCTGGGCTGTCGAGAGGTTCACAAACCCAAAAACGGCCAGGGCTGCAAGCACCAGAATGATCACTGCATGAACCAGCAGTCCGAAATTCCTGGCAGGTGGGAAATGGCCGGTTTTGGAGTCGTTCATTTCATCCTGATCGACACTGCAGGTTTATTAAACAGGTGAAGAACAGGTCAAAGACTTGTCTGAGGGGAGAACTCATAGTGATTCAAAATATAGTTGTTTAGTTCGAGGAAGCCTGGGCATAGTTCAGCTCAACAGGGAGATCACGCGCTCCACCAGCTCTTCCACAGGGACGAGACGGTTTTCCTTTTCCTGGCGCGGTTTCAATTCTACCATCCCCTCCCGGAGCGCTTTTCCCCCCACGGTGACCCGGAGCGGGCATCCGAGCAGATCGGCATCGTTGAACTTGACCCCGGCGCGTTCCTCGCGATCGTCGTACAGGACCGGAATGCCCGCCCCTTGCAGGCTGGCATAGATCTCGGCGGCTTTGGCTCCCGTATCCAATTCCTTGCCTTGGATATGCGTCAGGTAAACGGCAAACGGTGCGGCGGGGTGTGGCAGCGTCAACCCCCTCTCGTCGTGATGTGTTTCCGCAAGCGCTGTCAGGATGTTTTGAGGGAAAAACTCCTGATCACTTGCAAGGAGGATCGCAGTACGAATGGCGAGCGGATGGCCGCAGTGGAGGCAGGGATCTCCTTCCTTCGCCTGGACAAGATCCTCCACAACACCGGCGGAATAATCCCGTCCAAAGTTTGTGTTTTTCAAGTGATACCCGGCCTCATTGGCGCCCGCAACGAGATTCTTTGATTGTGGAATCAGATCGTCCACCACGATCAGCGCATCGTTCAGGCCAATCGGGGATGCGTAGCCTGCTGCCGCACCCGATCTATCGATCTCCTCTGTTGTCGCGGCACGGACATCGCCCACGTATCTTTTGAGCTTTGCCTCACTCAGCTGCATATCGCCTCGCACAACCACAAACACGAATTTTTGATCCGACGGACGGGTGTACATCAGGGCTTTGGCAGTCTTCTCTTTGGGAACATCGAGAAAGCTCGCCAATGCTTCGATTGTATGACAATCGGGCGTCAGGATCTTTTCAAGGGGAAGATCATCCTCATGAGGCAGGGGAGCCTTCGCAAACTGGGCTCGTTCCAGCCGTTCTGCATAACCGCAGGAGTCACAATGGGCGATCTCTATGGGTCCGGACGCCATGGGGAAGAAAATTTCATCTGTGCTTTTGACCGTTGGAAGGGCAAACATATCGATAAACGAGGGTGTGCCCGATAACCTCTGCAGATGGTCAAGAGCGTATTGACCCAGTTCTGTCGGTGTATTCTCACGGGTCAGATAGCCTGCGCGCACAAGGAAGGCAAAGCCGTCCGTCCGTGCATTATTCGGTGCTTCACGCTGGGTTTGGATGTTCAGTTCACGATATTTCATGGGGAGATGATGACCCCTCTCTGGATGGAGAGGGGCAGGGATTATTCTTCTTTTTTACGCCGGGTCATTTTGCGGGTTGTTCCGTCGGATACGGCATCGGGTACAACAATAGGCGTCGAAGCAATGGATTCGGCCTGGGCTGCCTCGGACGGGGTGGTTTCGGGCGCGGGCTCGAGGTCCAGCTCGACCGTTTCCTCCATCCGGATCTGGCCGCGCAGGAAGGCGCCTTCCTCGGTCACAAAGGCGGTCGTAACCACATCCCCCCAGACCCGTCCGGAGCCGCGAATTTCCAGCTTTTGGGTCGTGATATTGCCGCGCACCGCACCGGCCACGATGACCGTGTTGGCGCGCACGTTCTGGCAGGTCACCCGTCCCGTCTCGCCGATGACAAGCATGCCGCGCAGGGCGATCTCGCCTTCGAACGCTCCTTCGATGCGGACGCCGCCCGAACCGTTGATCGACCCGTGCCAGATCACCCCCGACCCCAGCACGGAGGTAATACGTTCCACCGCCTGGACGGGCTGTGGAGTTTCGGTAGGAGTGGTATTCCGTTTGAACATATGGGGATTATTTTACCGTTAAAACAAAAAGGGCGGACCGCAGTCCGCCCTACGGAACTAATCGCTTTTCTCTTCCTTCGGCCCCATCTGCACGCCCATGATGTTGAAGCCCGAATCGATGTAGATCACTTCCCCTGTGATTTTGGCCGAAAGGTCCGAAGCCAGGAATAACGCCAGGTTTCCGACATCTTCAATGGTCACGTTCTCGCGCATGGGCGATAGGTCGGCAAAATGCTTGTACATATCCCGAAATCCGCCCACGCCTGCTGCCGCCAGGGTTCGGATCGGCCCGGCCGAGATGGCATTGACGCGAATCTTTTGCGGCCCCAGATCGTATGCCAGGTAGCGGGTGGAAGATTCCAGCGCGGCCTTTGCAACTCCCATCACATTATAGTGGGGTGCCACCTTGGTCGCCCCGGAGCCATAGGTCAGGCACATGATCGAAGCGCCTGGATTCAAATGCGGTAAAAGGGCATTCGTCAATGCGACGAAGGAGTAGACCGAGATATCCATGGCATTCTTAAATCCCTCGCGGCTGGTCTGGTAGTACGGCCTGCTTAGCTCATCTCGCCCGGCGAAGGCGATCGAGTGGACCAGCACGTCGATCTTGCCGAATTCCTGCGCAGCCTTTCCAGCAACAGCCAGGATCTGGTCGTCCTTCGTGACGTCGCACTCTTCGACCCACTTGCAATCGACCTTCTCCGCAAGAGGCTTCACGCGCCGTTCGAGCATCTCACCCGCATAGCTGATGCCGATATTGGCTCCCTCGCGTTTGAAAGCCTGGATGATGCCCCAGGCGATCGATTTGTCATTTGCCAGTCCAAACACCAGTGCGTTCTTACCTTCGAGTAATCCCATTGCTCCTCCGTTATTCCAGGTTGATGTTCCATCCTTTGACCAGAAACCTCCATGGCTTGGAGAGCCAGGGCTCCGGCGTATTGTTTAAACCCACACGGGGACCTTTCGTCACGAGCGAATTCGGGACCTTCACGCCCACTTCGATCCATAAGCCGCGGCCGGGTTCCGTTAGATCGACGCCATTCTCGCTTTTGGTGATCCCCAGTGCCTGGCAGAGCTTTCCGGGACCGAAGGTGTCGCGCCTGTTCCGCCGCTCCAGCATGACATCCACGCCTTCGATTGGCTGGATGGCGCGGATGAGCACCGCGGCCGGGAATCCCACCCGCTCGGTGACAACATTCAGCATCCAGTGATTTCCATAGGTAAAGTACACATAGGCGTGGCCAGGCTCGCCGAACATGACCTGTGTGCGTGGGGTAATTCCTGCCCTGGCATGGCAGGCCAGATCCTTTTGACTGATATAAGCTTCGGTCTCGGTGATCAAGCCGACCAGTTTTTCACCGTTGAGAATTCGGACGAGTCGCGTACCGATCAAGTCTCGTGCCACCTTTAACGTAGAACGGTTGTAAAACTCTCGAGTAAGTATGGTCATCGTTGATGATCAAGGCTGGTAGAGTTAATGTTGAAAACCATCCACATGGAAATTACTTGAACCGGGGATCTCGTTTCAAAGTCAGGCGAAGCCCATTAGCCAGCCCGATCGAAGGCCGGTAATTCAGTTTCTGGCTGGCCAGGGACAGGTCTGCACACAGGCGGGAAACTCCGCCGGAGGTGGTGGAATTGTAGATCACTTCCGCACTGCTGCCGGTCACATCCTGCACACACTTGATCAGCTCGCGGACACTGGTTTCCTTGCCCGAACCGATATTGATGACCAGGCCATTGATTGTGGGTGCCGTGGCGGCCGCCACCAGGCCGCTGACCACATCATCGACGTAGACGAAATCGCGCGTCTGGCTGCCATCGCCATGGGCGACCAGCGTCCCGCTTCGTAATGCCTGCCTGAGATAATGCGGTACCACAGGCGGGTGGGAGGCCGGCAGATGCTGGCCAGGTCCATAAGCATTGAAAATCCGCAGGCTGACAGTTTCGATACCCCACAGCCCGCCGATCGTACGGACGTAATATTCGGCTGCCAGCTTGGAGACAGCATACGGGGATCGGGGATTGGGAGTGAGGATCTCCTTCAGGGGCTGCTGTCCCAGATCGCCGTAGACTGCACCGGAAGAGGCGAGCACCACGCGTCTCACACCGACGTCGCGCATGGCTTCCATGAGCGCCACCGTCCCGCCGACGTTGACCGTGTTGTAGTCGCGCGGGTATAGGATCGACTCCGGGACCGAGACACGCGCTGCCAGGTGGTAAACCACGTCCACCTCCTGGAGCAGGGTCCACAGTTTGGGCCGGTCACTGACATCCCCGCGCGTGAAATGAACATCCGGTGCGAGGGACTGGGGATCGCCCGTCGAGAGATCGTCGAGCCCGCGGACCTGGTGTCCCTCCCGGGCAAGCGTGTTGGCGAGGGCAGAGCCGAGAAATCCCGCGGCTCCGGTGATCAGAAAGTTCATAGATAAAAGATTATAAGCGAAACAGTCCGCTACGTATCCTTCAATTCATGCCGGTAAAGCGACGTAACCGTTGGGGGAGAAGATTTGCCTTCAGATCAATTTGACTTAATTGGATTTGTCTGTTATTATTGTTTTTGTAGGATAACGGTAAGTTACGTTGGTTAGAAGAACAGCCACAGCTCACGGTTTGAATGCGTGAGCTGTTTTGTTTTATCCTCCGATGGAACGAACAGGATGCCTAAATTTTTACAACTGCCCAAAGGAGGCAAAAACAATGTCTGAACGTATAACTGGTACAGTAAAGTGGTTCAATGGTGACAAGGGTTTCGGTTTCATCGAGCGCGAAGGTGGGAAGGACGTTTTCGTCCATTTCTCCGCCATTCAAGGCGATGGATTTCGCAATCTGCAGGAAGGTCAGCGGGTCGAGTTCAATGTCGAACAGGGCCCCAAAGGACCGCAGGCAAGCAACGTCACAATGAGCAACTAGTACTCATAGACAAAAAAAGAGTCCCGCGATTTCGCGGGACTCTTTTGATTCCAGCTCATTTATCGGGCAACTCGCTTTTCAGATTGTTCAAAAGGGACTGTACTTCCTCATCCGTTGTTTGTGAAAAATCCTCGTACCATTTGCCGACCCCTTCAAAGAATTCAGGGGCAATCACATATACTGCCTCATCCACTTTGGATTGGAGCAGCCTGATCGCCTGAGGCGCGGCCACAGGGACCGCGACGACGATCTGAGCGGGCTGGCGGGTGCGCAGCGCGTGGACGGCGGCCATCATACTTGCACCTGTCGCCAGACCGTCATCTACCAGGATAACCGTGCAACCTCGAACCTCCGGAGCGGGACGATTCCCCCGATACTGGCGTTCGCGACGCTGCAGTTCAAGCCTCTCGCGCTCTGTTATTTCATCGATCGTGGAACGGTCAATATGGAGCGCACGAACAATATCCTCATTCAGGATCCGGGTTCCGCCTGAGGCGATCGCGCCAATGGCCAGCTCCTCCTTCCCGGGCAGCCCCAGCTTGCGGACAATGAATACATCCAGGGGAGCTTTTAGGATATTCACCACTTCGTACGCAACGGGTACGCCGCCGCGCGGCAATGCCAGCAGGATCACATCCTTACGATCCGCATACTTGCCTAGTTTCAAGGCAAGCTGCCTGCCTGCATCCCGTCGATCGAGAAACCGTTTCATCCTTCCAGCAATACTATACCCCCTGATCGGCCTGCTTTCAATACCGGGCCTTTCTTTAAAGGAAAACAAAACCCGCCTCACCTGGAGACGGGTCGAAGACGCTATTCCTGACTGCCGGTTATCTTCTGCGGCGGGGTGCCAGCCTGTTCTTGGCAAAACTCGTGGGTGTATGGGCCGGGCGCGGGGGGCGATTGCCCTCCCGTCGATCGTTGGCAGACCTGGGCGGGGCCGCTACGTTATAGTCAAAATCTGCGAGTATTTCCCGCTTCAGAGGCTGTCCCATGATGCGCTCGAGGGACCGGATCATGTCGTTGTCTTCGGGCGTGACGAGTGTGAAGGCATCGCCGGTGCGCTGAGCGCGGCCTGTCCGGCCAATGCGATGGATGTAGGCATCGGCTGTGTCGGGCATGTCGTAGTTGATAACGTGCGAGATACTCTCGATATCCAGACCGCGGGCTGCAATGTCGGTGGCAACCATGATGCGGAAATGGCCGGTTTTGAAGCCGCGCAGAGCCTGCTCGCGCTGTCCCTGTGTGCGGTTGCTATGCAGGCTGGTGACGCGGAACCCGGCGTGGGCGATCTGCCGGGCTAGCTTATCGGCGCGGTGCTTGGTACGGGTAAAGACCAGTACCGAGTCGCTGTCGATCTGCTTGAGAAGCCTGAGCAGCAGGGCCGATTTTAGATGGGAGGGAACGGGATACAGGGCATGCGTGACCGTATGTGCCGGGCGGCTGATGCCCATGGCGATCTTCTGAGGGTCGATGAGCGATTGCTTGGCAAGCAGCTCCACTTCCGAAGGGAAGGTCGCTGAGAAGAGCATGGTCTGCCGCTGAGTGGGCACTGCCTTGATGATACGGCGCAGGTCAGGCAGGAAACCCATATCGAACATGCGGTCTGCTTCGTCGATGACCAGGATTTCGATCTTTTCCAGCCGTACATAGCGCTGCTGGAGCAAGTCAAGCAGGCGGCCAGGGGTGGCGACCAGAATCTCCACACCTTCCTTCAAGGCCTTGATCTGCCGGTTTGCCGTGACGCCACCATAAATGGTCGCACTGCGGAGCTTTGTTCCCACCGAGAGGGCGCGCACTACCTGGTGGATCTGCTCGGCCAGCTCACGCGTCGGAGTGACAATGAGGGCGCGCGGCATGCCACGCGGTCCGTCAAGCAGTTTATCAAGAATGGGGAGGACGAAGGCGGCGGTCTTGCCGGTGCCGGTCTGGGCGGTGCCAATGATATCGCGGCCGCGCAGCGCGGCAGGGATGGCCGCTTCCTGAATGGGAGTCGCGGTTTTATACCCCGCGACATTGACCCCCTGCATCAAGCGGGGATCCAGATTAAATTGTTCGAAGTTCAAAATTGTTCCTTGTCTTCAGAAGTCGTGCACGTGTAAAGCTTGAGATTCCCTCAAAACAAACAGCGGTGGACTGCTGATATAGATGTATTTCGTACGGTTGATTATACCCTACAACAAGCCTGGTTCCTGCATGCAACAGAAAAAAAGACCCATCTCTACGGAGATGGGTCGATGGCCCATTTTGTACTGTCTACGGGATACGGACTGTGTACCTGGGCCCGGCTGTGGCTGAAGCCGTTCCAGATTTCCTGCGGGTAGATGATGCCGTTCGTGCCTGGCAGCTGCTCCATGGAAAGGCCGGTATTCAGATCGATGCCGACCTGCTCGTAGGCTTTGTAGGCGAGCTGGCTGCAGTAGTAGGCATCCTCGCGCTCGGGATTGAGGAAGTTCAGGTTGTAGGGCTTGCCCACCTGTTCGAGACAATACCGGGCGATCTTTGTGCGCATCTCGAGTTCATCCGTCTCTGAAAGCGGTAGCCCGTCCAGGGGAGATGCCACACCGTAAAAGGTGTCGAACAACAGCCCGCGCTGGCGTGCCATGCGCTCTGTGTCCCAGTGACCGTTTGGCACGTCGAAGGTAATGACGCCGCGCGCACCCGCTTCGGCACACAATCCATTCGGTCCCAGATAGACTGCCACGTGGTCCACATCCCCGGGTACGAGGCGCCCAACGATCCGCCAGAACTCGCCAGGCAGTATATCGGGCTTGCCATTCATCGTGCAGATGATGTCGCCTGTCTGTAAAGCAATTCCCTCGATTTGATACGTGTAAATCATGTCCACTCCGTATTCATTATACGGATTTAATACGCTTTCGTTTCAGCAGAATTTCCCCTTTTCCGGAGTACCTGTTGATGGTCTTTGCCGAACCAGGAAGTCCATTTGATGGGCGATGTAAACCAGCTCACCGCTTTCGATCTGGCGATGCCGACCTGCCAGCCAGCGATTCAGGGAGGCAGGTTCAAGATCCTGGCACTCTTTCAACGAGTCTTCGAAAAAATACAGGATGAACTCGAGAAAATACTTTTCATCTGCAGGATAGCTTCCCTGTTGCGCGTAGACCACCCAGTCCGAGGCGCCTGCAGAGAGAATGTCAGCCTGCGCGGCGCGCAGGTGCTCAAACAATTTCCTGCCCATGCGGCTGTCCCCGCCGGAAGAGCGCCTGTCCATGGTTGCGTGATAGAGCTGCTCGATCTTTTGATCGAGCTCACAATCGACGTCAGGTTGAAATGCTGAGATCCCATCGAAATTGATGGTCAGCCAGGCAAGTCCCTTTGTGAGAGTGAGCACTGCCTCCAGGCTTTCAGGCAGAGGCAGGAGGTCCAGAAAGGCATGGGCGATCAGGAT
>DATAKV010000205.1:0-3377 GCA_036261375.1 Anaerolineales bacterium | reverse complement strand
TGCTTGTTCCAGGCGCCTTCGATCTGGTATGAAGCGGTCGCTGCGCCCCACAGGAAATCTTTCGGGAATGTGATTTTGTTTGCCATTCGATTACTCCAGTCGTTTAGGATGTCAGTGAATAACGTGCATCGATCTCGCGTGCTTTTTCAAGGGTTGCAGGGAATTCACCTGCAGTCAGCTCCCAGGTTTCTTCATGTGCCATGCTGTCGCCGGGATTCAGCTCGGTCAGTGGTCCCAGTGTTTCCAGCTCGATAAATGTTTCACCTACGTAGGTTTCCACGTTACAACTTCGATCCGGGAAGGAACCCTCTATGTGCGCTGAGAAGTGTTTTACAAACAGGACGTTTTGAAGGGCATAGGCCATCCACCCTTTTGTCGTCAGCGTTCCAACCTTGAAGGGCCTGCCTGTCCAGCGGCCGTGGACAAGGACCAGATCATCGTGCAGCTCCAGTCGTTCGTCTCTAAAGGTCGAGTAGGGCCACAATACGACATTACGGTCAGGCAGCCGGCCGTCCAGCCTGGAAAAGGGCAGGATCGCCACGCCGCCCAGCCGCGCCTGGGTCAGTGCCCACGGTGCAAATGTAGCCGGACCCTCCCCATGCCAGGTAACGTGGTGTTGGATATGAACCCTGTTGTCGTCCAGCCTGATCGTCATTTCCTTTTGCAAGCCGGAAAGCTCTACCGGGCCTGTAATGTGTACCTGTCCGCCTTCCTGTGAGATCCTCACGCCATGCTCGGGACACATCGTAAATATATCCTCAGGCGCCGTCCACAACCGGTGACCACCGTGGAGGTAATATTCTCCGTGCGGGGTAGGCCAGTGTGCCTCAGGCGTTTCGGCCAACAGGTTTCCTTCGACACCCTTCAGATAAAGACCCATAATGCGCGGGCCTACATTCGCGAGGTAGTCCAGTCTCAGGCGATCGTTCTCGAGGGTTTCAAAAGCCAGGTCGGAGTTATACATGTCTTATCTGCATTCCAGGATTTCTGGTGCTGGGCTGTCATAGGCCAGGCCGTAACCGAATGGGAAGAGCGGGGCGTCACAGCCGCTTTTGCCTGCCGAGTTATTGACATTGATCGGCAGTTGCTCGTTCGTGCGAGGCCATGAATAGGCGGTCTTTCCGGTGAATGGATAGTCTCCAAACAACACGTCCGCGATCCCGGCGCCTTCCGTGCCGGGCCACCAGGCGGCGACCCAGGCCTCTGCCGTCGGTAGCTGTTCGGTGATCACGCGCGGCCGGCCGGAGAGGAGTATGACAATAGTACTCCTGCTTTGCTTTTTTGTATTTTCAATCAGTTGGACTTCACTATCCGACAGGGAAAGGTCGGCGCGATCTCCGACACCCTCGGCATATGGCTTTTCCGCCAGGACAACGATGCCGATATCGGCAACAAGTGGAGTTTCATCCGTATCTTTGAATTCGCTGAAATCTGCGTCGCGGTTGAATTCGATCCGTGTACTTGAGTCGGCCAACGCACGAATTCCGCTGAGAATGGTTGTCCCTTGATTATCATTGCCGGCCTTACCCTGCCACTCCAGAGTCCAGCCACCGGACTGCAGGCCAATATCGTTGGCCCCTTCGCCGGCCACGAAGATGACGGGTATATTCTTGCTCAAAGGCAGGATCTCATTTGTGTTTGTCAACAATACCAGCGACTCGCGCACAGCCTGCCGAGCCAGCTCGAGATGCTCGCGCGAGCGGACGGCTGCCTGGTATTTCGGATCGGGCATGGGCTGTTCGAAAAGGCCAAGGCTGAATTTGACGCGCAGGATGCGGCGAACCGCTTCGTCGACGCGTGACTCAGGGATATCCCCGTTATTGACCGCCTGTTTCATTGTCTCGATGAACTTGACGTAATCGTATGGGACCATATTCATGTCGACACCGGCGTTGACGGAGGTCACGATCGACAGGTAGTAATCATCGGGATAGATCTGGTCCATACCCTGCCAGTCGGAAACGATAAAGCCGTCGAAACCCAGCTCCTCCTTGAGGACATCCGTCAGCAAGTATTGCTCGGCGTGCATTTTTAATCCCTTCCAGCTGCTGAAGGAAGCCATCACGTTAAGTGCGCCTGCATCGACCGCGCTCTGGTAGGGAGGCAGGTAGATTTCCCGCAGGACCGCTTCGGGAACCTGCATATTTCCCTGGTCGAGCTCGTAATCCTCGGTGCGGGAAGAGCCCCAAATGGTAGCGCCATCCCCAATGAAATGCTTGGGCGTGGCGAGTGTAAATATGGACTGACTGGGACCGACGGCATCGCCGTCCTGTAATGTTTGCATGCCTTTAATGTAGGCTGTACCAAGCGAGGCCACGAGCTCCGTTTTTTCGCCAAAGCCTTCATAGGTGCGTCCCCAGCGCACATCCTGCACCACTGCGACAACCGGTGAAAAATTCCAGGGGATCCCCGTGGCCAGGATCTCCTCGGCCGTTGCACGACCGATCTTTTCCACAAGATCCGGATTATTTGTTGCACCCAGGCCAATGTTATGCGGGAAGATGGTTGCATTCAATAAATTCCCGTGCCCATGGACCGCATCCACGCCGTAGATCAGAGGGATCTTCAGGCGGGTTGCCATTGCTTCCTGCTGATATCCCTGCACCATGGCATACCAGGCCTGCGGGGTATTTTCACCTGGCGAGCCGCCGCCGCCACTCAAAATAGAGCCGACGTAATACTCAGTAATGTCGCCCGGTTTGATGCTGTTCTTTTCCACCTGGGTCATCTGGCCGATTTTTTCGTCGAGGGTCATGCGCTTGAGCAGGTCTTCGACGCGCGCCTCCACAGGCTGGATGGGGTCGGTATACAGGACTGTGCCCAGTTCGGGTGCTGTTTGTGCTGCTTCTACAGTTACCTCTGTTGTGGGAACGGCTCCTGTGCAGGCCGAGAGCAGGCTGGAAAGAAGAAGGAGGAATGCAAAGGAACGTTTCACGAGTGATTATTTTCCACAACACCATCTTTTAGCGTCAGCACGTGATGGACATAACTGTCCACAAGGGGATCGTGCGAGACCATCAGCATGGTGATACTTTGTCCTTCCACCAGCTCACGGAAGAACGTCAGAAGCTCGCGGGTGGTCTTGCTGTCCAGCTCGCCGGTCGGCTCGTCGGCCAGGATCAGGCGGGCGCGGTTGGCCAGAGCGCGAGCGATCGCCACCCGCTGCTGCTGCCCGCCAGACATTTCGAACGGGCGATGGTCCTTCCAGCGACTCAGGCCGACGATCTCAAGGCACTCCAATGCACGCGTATGGCGCGCGTCATACTCGTCGCCTTTGATACGCAGCAGCAGTTCGATATTTTCGTAGGCTGAAAGCGTGGGCAGCAAGCCGAAGGACTGGAACACTAACCCGATCTGCTCACGCCGCCAGGTGGTCA
>DATAKV010000196.1:0-1902 GCA_036261375.1 Anaerolineales bacterium | reverse complement strand
CGGCGTCCTGGGTCACATCCTGACCGAGACGAAATCCATCCTGCGGCCCTCGGACTTCGGCCTGCTTCAAAAAAGGATCAGCCAGACCACCGACATGGCCTTCCGTATCGAGCAGATGAACCGGGAATTCTTCAATACCCTCGGTGAGTTCGCCCGGCTGCAGCGCGAAGGACAGCCGCAATCGAACTACTCCTGGCAGGCACGCATCCTGCCTGCCACGCGGACCCTGCCTGGCTGGGAAGAGATCGAAGCGGTCTGGGATACGACCGGCTCCACCCTGCGCATGCTCCTGACTGCGCTGGAAGAGATCTACAGCGCTCTCGGAGACCTGTATGCCGAAGGCCATGAAGAAGTGCAGGACCTGATGGCGGACCTGAGCAACGTGGCGCGCCGGATCGGAGAAGCCGAAGTCAATGTCACAAGCATGATCAGCAAGCCCACCAGCGGACTGGTCTACTGGATTGAAGTCCAGCCAAACGGCAACAAGCTTGCTCTGAACGCCGCGCCGCTCAGTGTGGGAACCCTGGTCGAAAAGCATATCTGGCACGAGAAGCAGTCCGTGATCCTGACATCTGCCACACTGACCACACACGGCGAGTTCCAGTACCTTCGCAATACTCTTGGGGCCGACGAAGCCGACGAGATGCAGCTTGGCTCACCCTATGATTACGAGAGCGCGGCGCTGCTCTACATCGCCCAGGATATCCCTGAACCGAATGTCAACGGCTACCAGCAGACGCTCGATCGAACGATCATCAACACCGCCAAAGCCACCGGCGGACGGATGCTGGTGCTATTCACCTCCTATGCCGCGCTCAAGAAGACCTCTCAGGCGATCACGGGTCCGCTGGCGCGGGAAGAAATCTACGTCTACGAACAGGGGGATGGCGCCTCGCCGAATGCCCTGCTCGAGTCATTCAAAGCGACGGAGCGCGCCGTCCTGCTGGGGACCAAGTCGTTCTGGGAAGGCGTCGACGTCCCCGGGGATTCTCTGTCGGTTGTGATCCTCACCAAGCTGCCGTTCGACGTCCCAACCGACCCGCTGATCGCGGCGCGCTCGGAGATGTATGAGGATTCGTTCCAGCAGTATTACCTGCCGGAAGCCATCCTGAAATTCCGCCAGGGGTTCGGGCGCCTGATCCGCACCCAGTCCGACCGCGGTGTGGTCGCCATCCTGGACCGGCGCGTGCTCACCAAGCAGTACGGCCGCCTGTTCCTCGAATCACTGCCCCAATGCACCGCACGCCAGGGGCCGGCATCCAACCTGCCGCGCGAGGCCGGCAAGTGGCTGGGGATGTAGCCTATTGCCACAAGCCCGCATCCCAAGTACAATACCGCCGCCATGTCAAACAAAGTCGCAATCGTCACCGATAGCACCGCCTATCTCCCCGAAACCCTTATAAAACAACATACCATCTCCATCACACCCCTGAGCCTCATCTGGGGTGAGGAGGTATACCGGGACGGCGTGGATATTTCTCCCGCCGAGTTCTACAAGCGCTTGCCAAGATCAAAGGTCATGCCGACCACATCGCAGGTCACGCCCGGAGTGATGCATGACACTTTTCAGTCCCTGATCGAGCAGGGATACGATGTGCTGGGTATTTTTCTTTCTTCCAGGATCTCCGGCACGTTCCAGTCGGCAGTCCAGGCGCGGGAAATGGTCGAAGGTGCGAGAGAGAAGATCGCCCTGGTCGATTCGCTGTGGACCACTATGGCAATGGGCTGGCCGGTTTTGACCGCAGCACGGGCTTCCGAGGCTGGCGAAAATCTTATTGAGTGCCAGAAGATCGCTGAAAACGCCTGCGCCCACAGCGGAGTCCTGTTCGTGGTCGAGACGCTGGAGTTCATGCATCGCGGCGGCCGGATCGGCGGGGCGCAGGCCATGCTCGGGTCGATCTT
>DATAKV010000189.1:0-4381 GCA_036261375.1 Anaerolineales bacterium | reverse complement strand
AAAAGGCCAAATATGTCCCCCACTACAAGGTGGAAACCTACTTGAAGGAGCAAGGCTTCCAAACCACATTTTTACGCTGCAGTTTCTTTATGCAGAATTTGAATACCACGCACCGAGTCGAGATCCAGGAGCGAAATGAAGTTTTTGTCCCGGTCGCGAATGCAAAGACCAGCTTCATTGATGTCCGCGATATCGGTTCAGTCGCCGCGCGTATGCTGACTGATGAAGGACATGCCGGCCGGAACTACGATCTGACAGGAGCCGAAGCGCTCGACTACTGGCAGGTTGCCGGCATTCTGACTGAAACACTCGGGCGTAGGATCAACTATCGCAACACGGGTGCTCTATCCTTTCTGATCGAGACCCGGCGGCGCGGCGCTTCCTTTCCTTACGCGCTGGTTGTGACCGGGTTGTATATGTCCACAAGATTCGGCATGGCAGAAACGGTGACCAACGACGTGGAGCGGCTTCTGGGGCGCAAGCCAATCTCCTTCAAACAATATACGGAAGACTACCGGGAGGCATGGTTATAATCGGGCCATGCCCAAACTGTTAATCCTCTCCTCAGACAAAGGCGAATACCAGCGATTGATCGAGGCCGCTCATCTGCCGGACCTGGAGATCGTAACGGAGCCCGCTCAGCCGGATATTATCCTCGGTGAGCCCAAAGCCATACGGGATGCGCTGCCGCGCCTTTCACAGCCGAAATGGATCCAGGCCATCTACGCGGGAGTCGAGCCCCTCGTGGATCCCGCCCAACGCCGGGACTATGTCCTGACCAATGCCCGCGGCGTGTTCGGCGAGCTGATGTCCGAATTTATCTTCGGCTACCTGCTGTTCCTTGAAAAGAAAATGCTCGAACGGATTTCCGCCCAGCAGCGCAGGGAATGGCAGCGGACCGATCCCGGCGTCCTGCGCGGTAAGACACTGGGCCTGCTCGGCGTGGGGTCAATTGGCGCCCACCTGGCCGGGACGGCGAAGCATTTCGGGATGAGCGTCCGGGGTTATACTCGTGGGAGCGAGTCCAGCCCGGATGTCGACAGATATTTCCACGGCGAACAACTTCTGGAGTTCGCCCAGGGGCTGGATTACCTGGTCAGTATTTTACCGAGAACCAATGAGACGAACAAAATTGTCGATGAAGCCTTGTTAAATGCCCTGCCGTCCCACGCAGTTTTTGTAAATGTTGGCCGCGGTAACTCGGTGGACGAGCCCGCTCTCGTCCAGGCGCTGAAGGAAGGCAGGCTCGCCGTGGCCGTGCTGGATGTCTTTGAGAAAGAGCCTCTGCCTACGGATCATCCGTTTTGGGATACCCCAAACCTGTACATGACGTACCACACTTCCGCCATCAGCTACCCGGAGGACATAACGAGAGTATTCATTGAAAATTATCATCTCTACCGGGCGGGAAAGCCGCTGAAGTACGTTGTCGATTTTGAGAAAGGATATTAGAGGAGCCCCATGTCCCCCACCCTTGCCGACATCCGCCAGGCTGCAGAACGGATCAAACCCTACGTTCACCGCACTCCCGTGCTCACCAGTCGAAGTCTGAATGAAAAAGTGGGGGCACAGGTTTATCTCAAGTGCGAGAATCTGCAGAAGGTCGGGGCGTTCAAATTCCGAGGTGCGTCGAATGCCGTATTTTCGTTAAGCGATGAAGATGCCTCGCCCGGCGTATGCACGCATTCCTCCGGCAATCATGCCCAGGCGCTGGCCCTGGCGGCAAGGATGCGCGGCATCCCCGCCTACATCGTCATGCCGGAGAATGCGCCTGCCGTGAAAAAGGATGCCGTTGCCGCGTATGGCGGCCAGATCACCTTTTGCGCTCCCACGCTGGAGGCACGCGAAGCGACTCTTCGGCGGGTCTACGAGCGGACCGGAGCGAATGTTGTCCATCCCTATAACGATGTACGTGTCATTACCGGACAGGGAACGGCCGCCCTGGAACTGTTGGAAGAAGTGCCCGACCTGGATGTAATCGTTGCCCCCGTTGGCGGCGGCGGGCTGCTGAGCGGCACGTCCATTGCAGCCTGTGAGCTCCAGCCGGGCATCCGTGTCATCGCCGGGGAGCCTGAAATGGCCGACGATGCCTACCGCTCCCTGAAAGCCGGAGAAATCCTTCCATCGATGAATCCCAGGACCATCGCAGACGGTTTATTGACCTCTCTCGGTCCACTGACCTTTCCGATCATACGGGAGCGTGTGGAACAGATCGTCACAGTCAGCGAGACGGGGATCATCGATTCGATGAGATTTATCTGGGAGCGCGCCAAGATCATTATCGAGCCGTCGGCAGCCGTAGCGGTAGGCGTGCTCTGGGAGAGCAAGATCGACCTCTCCGGATTGAAGGTCGGCGTGATCCTCAGCGGAGGAAACGTGGATCTGAAAAAACTGCCCTGGCAGAACAATTCAAGCTTGCAGGAGTAACCATGGAAAGTGACCCTTCTTTGGAGGAAAGACTTCCCTACCCGACCCGGCTTCTCTATCTCCCCAACGGGAGTTGTGTCGAGGAGTTCATCATTCCGGAAGAGGATAAGGAGATCGTTCTCGGCCAGCTCTATCCATTTTCCCCCATTCCCAAATTGACAGATGTCCTGTATGACCTGCATGCCGATAAAACCTTTATTGTTAAGGATTTTCGGGTGACCTGGGAACACGGCATGAATTACCTGGTCAGCCCCTATTATCCTGAAAGCGGCGGAACGGTCATCGACTGGATGGATGAGGGCTCCTGGATCGATGACGAATTGGATGACTTTGACGGCCTCGATGAGCTGGATGGTGGCCCTGGCTTTATCTCGCCAAACTAAAGCAGCAGGACGTCCACGATCTCGCCCGCTGCCAATCCCGTGGCATCGGGAGGGATACGCAGCAGCCCATCCGCAGCCGCCAGTGTAAAGATCAGATTGCTCTTTCCAAAAATCGGTTCGGCTTCATACTTTACCGCTGACTGCTGACTGCTGACCGCCAACTTCACCGGCCACCAGTCTTCCCGGCCCGCCTGGGAGGCAAGGTTCACGGTTAACCGCGCCGAAACGGTCGGTTTCGGCTTTGGAAGAACTCCCAGGAGCTCTTCGATCACCGGCACGACGAACAGGTACCCGTTTACCAGCGCACTGACCGGGTTGCCGGGCAGTCCGATCACAGCCTTGCCGTTGCACACGCCTAATATCGTGGGCTTGCCGGGACGAGTATTGATCCCGTGCACGAGCACACCCGGTTCCCCCAGCCAGCGGATCACCTCCGCCGTCATATCGCGTGTGGAGGCGGAGGAGCCGGCCGTGATGATCACAACTTCACATTCGAGCAGCGCTTTTGCGGCCGCTTCCTTCAGCGAATCCAGCCTGTCCCCAACGATCCCATAGTGTTTTGCTGTTCCCCCGCTTTGATCCACCAGCGCGGACAGGGTATACGAGTTGATATCCCGAACTTGTCCAGGGCGGGGATGTTCGGATGGGGGCACTATTTCGTCTCCCGTGGAGATCAGGCCAACCTGGATCCTTTTCATGACATGGATGCTGGTGATCCCAAGGGCCATGAGCCCGCCGATCTCAGCCGGTCGCATCACAGTCCCCCGCCGCTGGACCAGTTGTCCCTGCGTTACATCCTCTCCGATGCGGATCACGTTCTCGCCTTCGGCAACGGCCCGAAAGATTTCGATCTCGTCCGTCTGGGTGCTCTGGGTATATTCGAGCATGACGACCGCATCCGCTCCATCAGGCAGCATGCCGCCGGTGTGGATCAGGGCACATTGACCTCTGCCCAGCGCAAAGGCAGGCTTATCCCCCATCGGCACTTCCCCGATTAGCTTTAAGTAGGCAGGCAGCGAGTCGCTGGCCCCATGCGTTTCACCGGCACGGACGGCATACCCGTCCACGGTGGAGCGCTGGAAGTCCGGCAGCGGCCGGGACGCATAAATATCTTCTGCCAGGACGCGGCCCAACGCCGAGGATACATCGATCCGTTCCGGATCGATCTTCGGCCGCTCCTGCTGCAGATGCGAAAGCAAAAGCTGACGGGCATCGTCGGGAGGCAGGAGCGTTAAAAATTCAGGCATGGACCTATCGCAGCCAGAAGGTCAGCGTCAGGAAGTAGACCGTCAGACCCAATACAGCCAGCGCGGTGGCGGAGAGCAGTGTCCAGTTTGCAGGCCCGCCGAGCGAGATGTTGCGCAGCTGAACAATCTGAAAAAGGGCAAAGGGCAGAGTCAGAAAGGCTGGCCAGATCAGGGACAGCGAAAGACCCAGCAGGGGAGAAATCGCAAAAAGAACATAAGCAAAGAGGACAAAGATATGGTGCAGAGGAATGACCCGCTCCCAGCCCAGCCGGGTCAGGAACGTGGTGCGGTTGTACTTGCTATCCGAGGCGAACGTGGGAAAAT
>DATAKV010000188.1:0-4661 GCA_036261375.1 Anaerolineales bacterium | reverse complement strand
TGTTTCATCGATGGCAGCTTTGTGATTGCTAAAAAGGGGGCGCTGGGGTGGGAAAAACCAAGCGGGGCAAAGGTACAAAGCTCATGGCAGTGGCAGATGGCGCTGGTCTTCCTCTCGCCATATCCGTTGGAAGTGCTTCGCCGCATGAAGTGAAGCTGGTGGAAGAGACCTTGGACAAGAGATTTACGGAAGAAAAACCTGAACGATTGATTGGTGACCGAGCCTATGACAGTGACCCGCTGGATGAACGCTTGCGGCAACAGGGCATCCAGATGATCGCTCCGCACAAGTCCAACCGCAAGAAGCCTGTCACCCAGGATGGTCGAGCCCTGCGGAGATACAAAAAACGTTGGAAAGTCGAACGCTTGTTTGCCTGGTTGCAGAACTTTCGAAGAATTCAGGTGCGCCATGATCGTAATCTTGAGAACTATTTTGCCTTTGTCTTGCTCGGTTGCATGATTATCTTCCTACGAAACCATTTTTGAGATGACTTCTAGTAATTTCAGAAACTCGCCTGTTTCTGCCTGTTCCCGTTGCTGTTGACAAGCACCAGGAACGCATCCACCACTTTTGGATCAAAGTAATTACCGGACTGTTCCCGGATGTAGTTCAGGGCTCTTTCGTGGGACCAGCCTTTTCGATAGGGGCGATCCGAGGTCAGGGCGTCATAAACGTCGGCGACGGCGAAGATCCGCGCTGCCAGCGGGATCTCCTCTCCCTTCAGGCCGCGTGGATAGCCTGTCCCATTCCATTTCTCGTGGTGACAGTAGGGGATGTCGAGCGCGTCCCGCAGATAGCTGATATTGGAGAGCAGGTTATAGGCATAGACGGCGTGCATGCGCATGTGCTCCCACTCCTCTTCGTTGAGTTTGTCCGGTTTCAACAGGATGTTGTCCGGGACGCCCATCTTGCCAATGTCGTGCAGCAGGGCGCCGCGCCGGATGTGGATCAGGTCAGTTGGCCTGATGCCCATTGCTTCTGCAAGATCGATGGTCATCATCGTGACCCGCTGGGTATGTCCCTCGGTCTCCCGGTCGCGCAAGTCGAGGGCGGCGGACCAGCCCTCCAGGGTGGCCTCGTAGGCCAGCATCAGTTCCGAATTGGAGCGCTGAAGGTCTTTGAATAGGGTCGCATTATCTACGGCGATGGCGATCTGTCCGGCAAGGATTTCCAGGTAGGCCATCCAATCCGGGGTTGTATTCATAGGGGTGCGGTTGAAAATTTCCAGCACGCCCTGTACTTTTCCTTTGACCACCAGCGGCGCGCCTACATAGCTGACGAAACCTTCCCTTACCAGTAAAGGCTGGCGGGTGAAACCCCTTTCATGTTCCAGATCAGGGATGTGGATCACGCGCTGCTCCAGAGCCACCCGGCTGGCGTAGCCTTCGCCGAGGCGTACTTTGCCTCGTTCGATCGCCTGAAAGCGGAAACCGTGCCCTGCCGCATAATTGAGAGTAGTCGCCGAGGCATCAATCAGCATCACGTCCACGGCATCCACGCCCAATTGTACGGCCACCTGGTCGATCGAAACCGCGAGGGTCAATCCCAGGTCGAAGCTGGACAGCACGGCCAGATCGATCCGCCGCAGGGCGTTCATCCGCGCCAGCTGTTTTTGTGTCTCCAGCTCGGCGAGCTTGCGGCCAGTCACATCGATGGACAGGATGAACAATCCATCGGGCACAGGCTGGATGCTCAGCTCGAACCAGCCTGTATTCCCATCCGGGTTCTCGAATTTATTTTCCAACTGCTGGTGAGTGCGTTCCTCCATGCAGCGTTTCAACACCCTGAACAATTCGGTGTTTTCGATGCCGGGGTAGGCTTCCATCATGGTGCGGTGGAGCAGCTGGTCGGGTGTACGCCGTCCATGCCGGGCGGCGGCTTCGTTGATGTAGATATAGCGCCAGTCACGGTCGATGATCTGGCAGCCTTCGAGCAGGCTGTCAAGGGTCTGACGGTAGCGGGCTTGTGTCACGGGCTTTGTACGGGCCCTGGGAAATGCGGCTCTCGGTTTCATTTGGTATCTCCTGCAGCCATAAGATAACAAGTGAAGATAAATCGATTCTAAGAGATGTATAATGCCAGGAGTACTTATCAGATACCCTGATTTCCTTCAACGAACCGAACGAATATGTAGAATGGTTGGGGAAGCCTCCCTGTGGGAAGCTGTATCTATTATACAACGTGTGCTGGTGAATGCAATTTACCCATTCATCCCATGAATTCATGTGGAGTGGAGTTGAGCGTATGCCGAAGATGATCCCTGCTGCAGAACGTATAATCCGCGCCCGCAAGCTGATCCAGGAAGCCCGTGACCTGCCCGTTCCTCAGGGGGGCCTGGGGAAGAGCGATTTTTCCTATATCGCCCAGGTCAAGGACCTGCTGCGCAAGGCTCGCGACCTCATCAAGTTTATCCCGCAGACGGCCGGTGTTTCTTCTGAAATGAAGGAGGAAGTTAAAAAGATCTACCAGGAGATCGAACAGGCGGACAGAGATATTCTGTATTAATATAAAAAAGCGGACGAGTTGCCTCGTCCGCTCCGTTTCCCACTCTAGACTGCAAAGGTTTAGTATCTGCGAACACCGCGCACGATCAGCAGCAGCAGCACGGCGCCAATAAAGGCGGTGATGATCGTCCCAACGATGCCAGCGCCGATGGCGATACCCAGGGCACTGAACAGCCAGCCACCGATAAAGGCGCCAAGGATACCGATCAGAATAGCGGTACCCAGACCGCCGCGTGCACCCCCCACCATCGATTGGGCGAGAAGACCCGCCACGGCACCAACAACAATCCAGATCAAAATGGTTTCGAGTGACATTTGATTGTTCCTTTCTCCTTATACTAGGTTGGCACCTTGCCTGCGACACGGCCACATTAAAGGGCAATTGTGGTCGGCCGGGATGATGGTGAAATACCATCATTACCGTTCTATTTCAGGTGCGTCTCACAATCTATAACGATGGATGTCTCTCGCTGCTACGTGTACTTTCGGAAATTTTAATGTTCAAATCTGACCCTATTTTCCTATGCTTCTCACTAAAATTTTGCCTGCGTCGTGTACAATCTTTTTATCCTTTTGAATTCAGGAGTTGAATGCACAGTACTGCCATGAATGCCATCGAAGTTTCACATCTCCGCCGGACGTTCGTTTCCCATATTGGGGTGATCCGGCGCACGGCCAGGGAGATCGTCGCCGTCGAGGATGTCTCCTTTGAAATCCAGGAGGGGGAGTTGTTCGGGCTGCTGGGGCCGAATGGAGCCGGCAAGACGACCACCACCAAGATGCTGACTACGCTCCTCATCCCGACCTCCGGAGCGGCTGCTGTGAAAGGGTTCGACGTGGTCAAGGACGCCGACCAGGTCCGCCGGCGGATCGGGTTCATCTTCGGCGGGGAACGCGGCCTGTACTGGCGTCTCTCCGGAATCGACAACCTCCGTTATTTTGCCAGCCTGTATAACGTCGACCCGGATGCCACCAAAAAGCGGATCGAGTATCTGCTCGATATGGTCGGCTTGAACGGCCGCGGCGAGGAAAAGGTCCAGGGGTACTCACGCGGCATGAAGCAGCGCCTGCACGTGGCGCGCACGCTTCTGCATAATCCCGACATCCTGTTCCTGGACGAGCCCACGCTCGGGCTGGACCCGGTGGGCGCGCGAGAGTTCCGGCAGGTGATCCTCAACCTGCAGTCGGAACGGAAAACCATCCTGCTGACCACCCATTACATGTTCGAGGCCGACGCGCTGTGCGACCGGATCGCCGTGATCAATCACGGTCGGATCATTGCCCTGGATACACCCGGAGGGCTCAAGTCGCAGGTGCGCGATATGAACGTGGTAGAAGTGGAAACCTTCGGGCTGCCAGAGCCGATTCTCGAGAAACTACGCAGCCTGCCCTTTGTGGATGCGCTCTCCGTCGAGGATCATGACCCGAAGCAGATGCTGCTCGTCCAGACGGTGCGCGGAGCCGAGGCCGTCCCGGACATTATGGCCGCCATCGAAGGCCAGCGCATCGGACGGGTGGTCGTCCGCGAGCCGACCCTGGAGGATGCCTATGTGCGCCTGGTGGGAGGGTCGGCGTGAGTCCAGGGATCCTGATCCGGTACTGGCGCACGGTCCTGACCGTGGCCGAGATGACCCTGCGTCAGCAGTTGACGGACGGCTTTATCCTGTTTACGGTACTCTTCCAGCCGATCATTATCGCTGTGCTGGGATTGTGGATGCTCAAGGATCGAGGGGCGGATGCAGCCATGTTCGTTGTGGTCGGCAGCGGATTGACCGGCCTGTGGTCCAGCCTGCTGTTCGTCTCGGGCGGCAGCATTAACCGCGAACGCTGGTCCGGGACACTGGAGTCGCTGGTAGCCGTTCCCACTCCATTCGAAGTGATCGTGTTTGGCAAGAATCTTGCCAATGTCTCACAGTCCCTGGTGTCCATGATCGTCGGATATTTCATCGCCGCCTATGCATTTGGCTACTCGCTGGTGATCCTACAGCCGTTCCTGTTTGTGATCTCGGTGATCCTGTCGGTAATTGCTTTTATCAGCTTTGGCCTAGTGATCGCACCAATCTTTGTGATGAAGCCCGAGATCCGCGCCTGGCAGAACGCCATGGAATTTCCCGTTTACGTGATGTGTGGTTTCCTCTTCCCGATCGCCCTGCTCCC
>DATAKV010000187.1:0-1557 GCA_036261375.1 Anaerolineales bacterium | reverse complement strand
GCTGGTCCAAATGCTATTGAGAAAAGGCGCCACTCCGAGCTCCAATGCGACGATCAGCAGCATCAGTGGGATGAGCAGCCACCACAAGCGGTTATCTTTCCGGCCGGTTCTGGGCGAGATCGGGTTGTTCAGCCAGAAACGGCGGCGAATGGTCGATATCCGTATGTTCCCTTCTTCCCGATGGAGGATGAGCATCGAGAGCACGAATTGCCAGACCAGCCCGACGATTACCAGTTTCATCCACAATTGACCGGCCTCCATCGCTGGAAGTCCCTGCCTCAAAGCCGGGTAGACCAGCCAGGCGAGAATCCATAGGGGTGCTCCTCCAGCCAGCCAGACGCCGAGCATCTGCCAGAGTGTGTATTGACCCTGCTCGTCAGTGGTTGAACGATCCCGCAGTGCATCCGTCGAGGCGAATGTCCGAGTTGACATGAGATTTCTCCTTTTTCGTCTTAGTTATCTCAACAAAGGCTGCCAGGTCATTGACCTAGAACTCCTGGCGATTGAAGCGCCGGATGGCGACGGCGATGAAGAGGACGCAGGAGACGACCGTCGAGAGCAGCGGCAGCCACGAGGACACCGGCTCGCCGGTCATGAACGAAACAGACAGGGCGTTGATCTGATCCGGAGCGGGGCTGAAGGTCAGCAGAATCGGCGAGATGTAGATCAAGGCGGGGACCAGGCTCGGCCCATACCAGAATACAAAGTAAAGGACCATCGGCACGGCGATGACGACACCCGATGATTCGGAAAGCGTTCCCATCATCAGCACCAGCGCGATCCAATAGAATGTGTGGAGTGAGACCATTACCAGCGCGGCAGTCATTCCGAAGGGAGAAAGCCATCCAATGTCGCTCAACAGCCCCAGGGTTACATAAAGGATCACGCCCGGCACGATCACCGAGGTCAGCAGGATGGCGATCGCATTGACAATCAGCCGCGAGGCGACGAAGGCCGTGCGCGTGACCGGTTTCGAAAGCACCCAGGCGGCTGTGCCCTGTTGCTTTTCCCTGACCAGCACCCGCTGCATGATGATCATGACCCCAAAGGCGACGAACATCCCGCCGAATATGCCGTACATGAACAGGACCGGCGGGCCCTCTTCTCCACCTTTGGTGGCTTCGGCGGAGGCAATGATCATGATGATCATCATTCCGTTGATGATCGCAAGCCACAGGAGCAGGTGTTTCCACCACCTCGAGGATTTGAACCAGGCCGAGTACTCGCCACGCAGCAAGTTGCCCAGCCCGCGCTTCCAGCCTTTTTCCCGGACAAGTTGAAACTGGCTTGATGCACTGGCGCTCATTTCTGACTCCTTTCGACGATATTGATGAATATGTCTTCCAGGTTTTGTTCTTTCCGGCTGAAGTTGGAGACCTTCAGACCGCTGGATACCAGCAGGCCCATTAACTCGTTTCCGGCGGCGGCTTCGTCCGTCACGCTCACCTGCCAGAGGGTCTGTTCGCCCTCCTGCCTGGACTCGATCCCGGAAACCCAGGGTAGCTGAATGATCCGGGTGTAGGCGCTCTGTGCATCGCCTCTCAGCGTGACGGAGTA
>DATAKV010000183.1:0-4248 GCA_036261375.1 Anaerolineales bacterium | reverse complement strand
CGCCGCGGCATTCTTTGGCTGGCTTGCCGCCATCTACATGTACCATGTGTTTAATTTTCCGGTGGGTGTCAGCATTACGATAGGCGCCCTTTTCGCGGTCCTGACCGGCGGCCTGATGGCGTTGCTGCTGGCTGTGTTGTCCATCACCTATAAAGTAGACCAGATCATCGGCGGGACAGTGGTCAATATCCTTGCAGTGGGGTTGACGGGTTTTCTAAACCGCCAGATGTTCTTTGGACAGAGCAGTGTGTTCGGCGGTGCGATCCCCAATTCGCCGGGTGTCCTGCCGACCCTCCATATTCCCATCCGGGAGATCTTTTCCCCGCTGTGCGGCACCTCTGAGAGCTGCCTGCAGACCGTCCAGGCGATCAACCGGGTCTTCGATCAGAAGCCGATTGCCATCAGTGCCATCCTGCTGGTCTTCCTCACGCATTACGTGCTCTTCTATACACGCTGGGGACTGCGCACCCGCGCCGTCGGTGAACATCCCAAAGCTGCCGACACGGTTGGGATCGACGTCATCAAGATGCGCTATGCCAATGTGTTCATTGGCGGGCTGATGGCCGGGCTGGCGGGAGCCTACTTTACGATCGAATCAGTCCCCTCGTTCGAGCCTCTGCTTACAAATGGACGCGGCTTTATCTCGCTCGCCGCGATGATCTTTGGCAATTGGACGCCGATTGGCTCGTGGGCGGCCGCACTGGTCTTTGGCGCCTCGCAGGCGTTGCAGATCAACCTGCAATTGTTCCGGGAGCTGATTCCGCCGCAATGGGCGTTCCTGCAGCAGTCCTATGTGGTTGGGCTGGCCCCCTATATCCTGACCATGATCATCCTGACCGGCGTCATCGGCCGCACCACTCCTCCTGCCGCAGACGGCGTGCCGTACGAGAAGTAGGCGAAGCATGGCAACAGAATCCCCGATTGTCCTCGATGCAAAAGGCATCACCAAACGGTTCCCCGGCGTCCTGGCGAATGACCATGTAGATTTCGACCTGCGCCAGGGCGAGATCCATGCCCTGCTGGGTGAGAACGGCGCGGGCAAATCCACGCTGATGAACGTCCTGTACGGCTTATACAAGGCAGATGAGGGTGAAGTCTTCGTGGACGGCAAGGTCATGGAGCTCCACTCGCCCAAAGATGCCATCCACCACGGCATCGGCATGGTACACCAGCATTTCATGCTCATCCCGGTCTTTACGGTCACGGAAAACATCATGCTCGGCGCGGAAACCGACCACCGGGCCATGACGAACGAATCCCCGCTCGTCAAGCTTGACCGTAAAGAGGTCGCGCAGCGAGTGCGGGACCTTTCGCACCAGTACGGACTGGAAGTCGACCCCGAAGCGATCGTCGGCGACCTGCCTGTGGGCGTCCAGCAGCGCGTTGAGATCGTCAAGGCTCTTTACCGCAAGGCGAAAATCCTGATCCTCGACGAACCAACTGCGGTGTTGACCCCGCAGGAAGCGGAAGACCTCTTCCACATTATGCGCCAGCTGACAGACAAAGGCGTTTCCATTATCTTTATTACCCACAAACTGAAGGAAGTCCTGGCCATCGCGGACCGCATTACCGTGATGCGCGCCGGACGCGTCGTGGGCACGGCCATCCCGAGTGAGACCAACGAAGCCGGGCTCGCTTCGATGATGGTGGGCCGCGAAGTGATTCTCACCGTGCAGAAGAAGCCTGCCCAGCCGGCGGAGGAAGTCCTCAAGGTAACTGATCTGCATGTGCGCGATATCCGCGGGCTGGAGACAGTACGAGGCGTGACCTTCAGCGTGCGGGCGGGCGAAGTGCTTGGGATCGCCGGCGTACAGGGGAATGGGCAAACAGAACTCGCCGAAGCATTGACCGGTCTGCGCCCCGTGGAGAGCGGGCACTTTACCCTTGGCGGCAAGGACTTAACGGGCAAGCCGCCGCGTCCGATCACCGAGACGGGCCTGGCGCACATTCCGGAGGACCGCCAGCGGCACGGGCTGGTGATGGGATATTCCGTCGCCGACAACATGGTGCTGGCCGACTATTACCAGCCGCGGTTTTCGAAGGGCATTGTCATCCAGCAGAACCAGGTCGATACCAACGCCCGGAAGCTGATCAAGGAGTACGATGTGCGCACGCCTTCGCCGTTTACAACCGCCAGCAAGCTCTCCGGCGGCAACCAGCAGAAGGTGATTATAGCCCGCGAGCTGAGCCGACCCGTCAAACTGGTGATCGCCTCCCAGCCAACGCGCGGGCTGGATGTGGGCTCAATCGAATACATCCACAAGGAGATCATCATAATGCGCGACCGGGGCGTGGCGGTCCTGCTCATCTCTGCCGAGCTGGACGAGATCCTCTCGCTCTCCGACCGGATCGCGGTCATGTACCGCGGCCAGATCGTGGCCACCGTGGACCGCAAGGAGGCCTCGCGCGAACAGCTGGGGTTGTGGATGGCCGGGGTCCACGAAACGGCTTGATCTTCAAAAAGAACCGGGAACGGGAGTTGAAAGACTCCCGTTTTTTGTTAACTCATCTTACGCAGAATATCTTGAAGAGGCCCGAAAATAAGGGAGCGGGCATTCGCCCGCTCCCTTATTTTCGGGTAATCCTGTAGTGTAAATTGCTTTGATTGCGTAACATCAGTTGTTAACTATAGTCGTGAGAAGAAGACTTTTTTACAGGAACAAAGCCCACGGATTGACCGTCTGTATTCGTGTGCCCCGCCTGCCATAAAAAACGCTGAAAGAATTGTGTGGGGTGTAAAATTGGTCCTACTGAGGAGATGAGAATGTCTAAAATGATCCGACCTGTTTCAATTCTATTTATCATTATTTTTATAGTGACCGCCTGTAATCTCCCGTCGAACGCGCCGGCCACCGAGGAGCCTAATGCGGTGTTCACCGCGGCAGCGCTGACGGTCCAGGCGTTGTCTACGCAGGCCTCTCCCACCAGCAGCTTGCTGACCCCATTTGTTACGCCGACCCTGCCGCCTCCGGCCGCAACGAACACCTCGGTGAGCTTCCCGACCCTGGCGCTGCCGACCTCGACGCGTGCCTCCTCGCCCACACCGGTCTGTGACCAGGCCCAGTTCGTGCGGGATGTGTCCATCCCGGATGGCTCGATCTTTGCACCCAATGCGACCTTTACCAAGACCTGGCGCCTGCGCAATGCCGGCACCTGCACCTGGTCCGGCTATTCGCTCGTCTTCGACAGCGGCGATTCGATGAGCGGGACGTCACCCTCCCCCATTGGAACGGTGAGCCCGGGACAGGAAATTGATGTGTCTGTGAATTTGACGGCCCCGGCTTCGGCCGGCTCCTACCGCGGCCACTGGCGTATTCGCAATTCATCCGGCGTCCTGATCCCGGTTCTGGGCGGGACACAAGGTAAATCCTTCTTCGTGGATATCAAAGTCGCGGTGACCAGCTCCGGCCTCGATTTCCATACGCGCGCCCCCGATGCCAGCTGGGTGGGGAGCGCCGGTGTGGTGACCTTTGGCGGACCGGATACGAACGCTGACGGTTTTGCCATGTTCCGCAACAACCAGAGACTGGAAGACGGCTCGTCCCCCGGCAAGGTTCTGGAGATCCATCCTCAGTTCGTGAACAACGGTGTCATGACGGGCCTCTATCCCTCCTACACAGTGGTAGCCGGTGAGCATTTCCGGGCCAGGATCGGCTTCCTGTCGAAAGCCGACGGCACCTGCGGCGTCGGGAATGCCAAGTTCCAGCTGAACTACAAGGAAGCCGGGGTGATCAAGCCCCTCGGCGAATGGACCGAGACCTGCGACGGCACCCTGCGGGATATCGATGTGGATCTCTCCAGCATTGCCGGGAAAAATGTCCAGTTTGCGCTGGCGGTCCTGGCCAACGGACCGGCCGACGATGACTCGGCGGCCTGGGTCAGTCCACGAGTACAACTGCCTTAAAGACAGGGAGCGCCCGGTGAAACCCACCGGGCGCTTTTTATGGGTGCTGAGTGACAGCCTTGCAGGTGCAGGAATGTTAAAAATTCACTTAATTCGGAGTCAGGGTGTAAACGGTATAATCAAATCTTGTGCCATAGCTGATTTAATGCACAAGAAAGGAATCTGAATGTCTGAACTAGGAAAAAACAGGGTACTGGCTGTGCTGGCGGTGTTAATGCTCTTTGTATCGGCGTGTGGATCCTCAGCGGAGCAGGATGCAACCATCTCCACCGCGGTTGCCCAGACCGTCCAGGCAGGCCAGTCGCTGACCGAAGTTGCGGTCCTGCCGAGCAGCACCCCCCGGG
>DATAKV010000175.1:0-8599 GCA_036261375.1 Anaerolineales bacterium | reverse complement strand
CAGATCGCAGAAAAACTGGTCATCAGTGAATACACGGTGAAAGGCCACGTCAGCAACATTCTCAGCAAGCTGCACCTGGCCGATCGCACCCAGGTGGCCGTCTATGCCTGGCAGAAGGGGCTGGTCAACCGGGAGCAGATGGGCAGGAAATAAGACCGGTTAATATCAAGTGAAATGCAGAACCCGCAGTTACTATTCCCTGCGGGTTCCTTTTTTGTGTAGAATACACGATCATGGCACCCACCCAGGCTCTTCGACGCATTGTCTATCAAACGGAGAAGCTTGCCCAGCGGCTGCGCTTCTCTTCCCAGTCTGCCGGTCTCCCTGCCCTGCTGGGTATTTCCTTCCCCAAAAGCGGAACCCATCTCCTCGACCAGATTTTGCTTGGCTTCTCGAAAGTTGCTCCATTTTCCACGCGCCTGCATTCCTTCTATGCCGAGTACGAAGGGGAAAGCGGGCGTAAGCGTTCCCCCGAGCAGGCTCTGGCCTGGCTCGATTCACTGGGTCCCGGTGACATTGCCTCAGCCCACCTGTTCGCCCGGCCGGAGGCGGTGGAGCGGGTCTGCTCTTCGAAGTTCGTCCCCTATTTCATTTTTCGTGACCCGCGGGATGTTGTCGTCTCCCACGTCTTCTATGTGACCGAGATGGAAGCGCGGCATGTCCATCACGACTACTACGCATCCCTGCCAGACTTCGACTCGCGCCTGACCGTCAGCATTCTCGGCCGTCCCGACGGCGGCGTGGAATTCCCGGATATTGCGGCACGCTTCGCCCCCTACCTGGGATGGCTCGACCGTCCCGAGGTGCTGACCCTCCATTTCGAGCAGTTGATCCATGACCGTCCCGGGGCGCTGGCCCGCATCCTGGACCACCTGCTCGCCCGTCTTCCGCTTACGGCCCCTCGGCCACAGATCCTGGAGGTCCTGGAAGCTTCGATCAACCCGAAGCGTTCCCCCACCTTCCGCTCGGGGAAGACCGGTGAATGGACGAAGCACTTCACCCCAGACCATAAGCGGATATTTAAGGAAGTTGCAGGCAGTCTGCTGGTGAAACTGGGCTATGAAAAGGATGAAAACTGGTAAAAATCGGCCTTCTGGGCCAAAAGTAACCGTATCATCCACCTGCCTCAATACGTGTTTATTTATGTACCGGATTGGCTTAACCTATGAACTGCTCCATTGTCATTCGTGCCTATAATGAGGAAAAGCACATTGGGCGCCTGCTGGAGGGTATCCGCCACCAGACGTTCCGGAATGTGGAGATCATCCTTGTCGATTCGGGCTCGACCGACTCCACGGTGGAGATCGCTGAGTCGTATGGGGCCCATATCGTCCGCATAGCGCCGGGGGAGTTTACGTTCGGGAGGTCGCTTAATTACGGGATACGCGAGGCGAATTCCGAATACGTTGTGATCGCCAGCGCCCACGTCTACCCGGTCTACCCGGATTGGCTGGCATCGCTTCTTCATCCAATACTGGATGAAGAGACCGCCTTATCCTATGGAAAACAGCGGGCACCCCAATCAGGACATTATTCAGAAAAACAGATCTTCTTCCAATGGTATCCGGAAGCCGGTAATCTGCGGCAGGCTACCCCGTTCTGCAACAATGCCAACGCCGCCATCCGCAGAAGCCTGTGGGAGAAGAACCCCTACGACGAATCACTGACCGGGCTGGAGGATCTAGCCTGGGCCCGCTGGGCCATGGAGGAACAGGGCTATTCCATCGCTTATATCCCGGAAGCCGAAGTCATCCACGTCCACGAGGAGACGCCGCGTGGCGTGTTCAACCGCTATCGCCGTGAAGCCATGGCATATAAGAAGATCTATCCCGAATCGCATTTCAGTGTTTATGATTTCCTGCGCCTGACCACAGCCAATATTATGAGCGATGTGTACCACGCCACCCATGAGGGAGTCCTGTGGAAGAACCTTGCGTCGATCCTCTGGTTCCGGCTGATGCAGTTCCACGGCACCCGC
Organism: Anaerolineales bacterium; assembly: GCA_036261375.1. Lineage (GTDB taxonomy): Bacteria > Chloroflexota > Anaerolineae > Anaerolineales > Villigracilaceae > Defluviilinea. The sequence goes on along the minus strand of DATAKV010000175.1, from coordinate 6,621 downwards.
CTGGGACACCGCGAGAGCAGCCTCATTACACCCCAACTCAGGGAAACGTTTTATTATGCACGGGCCCGAAAACCCGGCGAGCGGAAGGAAAGGGAAGTGGAACCCATCCGCTATCAAAAATAAGGAGCATGGATGGAACAGGTCTGGCAGTTTGCCGGTTCATCGAAAGAGGGCGAACCCTTCGAGATCCGGGGCGTGAATGTCTGGGAGCAGGGCTGGCAGGTCTCAGCAGGGCACGAAGCGCACGTTAAGGATCCCGTCTACGGGCAGGCCTTTGTGTTCCGGGTATACACCATCCAGGATGGGGAAGAGAAGGTGGAGTTCGCAGCCGGCGAGTTTTCGAACGGCGTATGGGGATTTTTCACTCGGAATTAAGCCCGGCAGGGTTTATACGGATTCAGCTAACATAGAAAGACCTCCTGCCTTGTTGCGGAAGGTCTATTTTTGTCTCACTTGTTAGACATTTCAGGAACAATGCGGGCATTTTGAGCGTCATAGGGGATGGTTTTACAAGAAAATGGAGAAGTTGATGAACACCAAACGCTTAAATAAATATCTGGTCCCAATCCTGGTGTTGGCGACCGTTCTCGCCTGTAGTCCGTTTGCCGCTGCCACGCCGCAGCCGGCAGCGACTCTCAATGCCTTGTACACCTCCGCCGCGCAGACGCTCGAGGCTATGTCCACGCAGGGAGCGGTTTCCACGGTAACGGCATCGGGTAACGCCTCGCCAACCCTTTCAATTCCTACCGGTACCTCGCTGGTACTACCTACGTACACGACCGTACCGCCTTTCCAGCCGGGACAACCGGGCGGGCAGCCTGTCACCCGCTGTGATGCGGCAGCCTTTGTCAGTGACGTCACCTACACCGATGGATCCACGGTGGCACCCGGAAGCACCTTCACCAAGATTTGGCGGGTGCGCAATACAGGAACATGCACCTGGAATTCAGCCTATTCCCTGGTCTTCACAGGCGGCGATCGATTTGATGCGCCAAGCGCCGTCGGCTTTCCGAGCAGTGTTGCACCTGGCCAGACCGTTGATCTGGCTGTCAATCTGATCGCGCCAAATCGTGGCGGAAATTATGTCGGTTATTGGAAGCTGCGTAATTCCTCCGGATCCCTGTTCGGAGTCGGTAACGGGGACGCAAGTGTCTACGTTGACGTACGGGTCGCCGGCTACACCGTCGCTGCCTATGATTTCCTGGCCAGCTACTGTGAAGCGAATTGGAGCAACGATGACCGCGATCTGCCCTGCCCCGGCTCGGAAGGCGATGACCGTGGGTTCGTTGTCGTGCGCACATCACCAAAAATGGAAGATGGTAGATCCATAGGCAACGGCCTGCTCACCTACCCCGAACGGGGCGGGGACGGGATCATCACCGGCAAATATCCTAATTTCCGGGTCGAGGGCGGCGACCGCTTCCAGGCCACGATCGGCTGTCTTGAACTGGCCAACGACTGCGACATGATCTACCGCCTGCAGTACCAGATCGGCAATGGCTCCATCCGCACTCTGGGCCAGTGGCGGGAACTCTACGAGGGCGGGTCTTATAACATCAATGTGGACCTTTCCTTCCTGGCCGGCGAGCGGGTCAAGTTCATCCTGACGGTCCTGGCGAACGGCTCCTCCCACGAGGACTTTGCCCTGTGGATCAACCCGCGGATTACCCGCCTGAGCTCCCAGCCCCCAACCGCCACCCCTACGAACACTCAAGCGGCAACTAACACTCCCACAGCGACCGGTACGGCCACCTCCACGGCCACTTCTACCGCAACTGCTACGGCAACCGAAACGGCTACAGCCACGGCCACCGCTACCCCCACCGATACGCCGACAGCGACTCCAACAACGAAGAGTCCCTGATCTGGCTATACGATTACGTCCTGCCGAGCCTACAGGCCGTGCAGTATAATGATGCTGGAAATATTAATTGGTTAATATTTCCAGCATTACACTTGACCGCATCTTCACGGAGGTACACTTATGTTTGTTCGAAAATCGCTGCGGCAGGCTGTGCTTGTCCTGGCGACCGCAGCCATCGTGCTGGCAGCCTGTTCGGGGGGAGCCGCACCCGAGCCCACAGTGGATGTAAATGCCATTAACACAGCTGCTGTGGCCACCGCCATGGGCCAGCTTTCGGCCCAATTCACTCAGACGGCTCTTGCAGCCCCGACCAACACTACTCTTCCGACAAATACAGCGCTTCCCCTGCCTACTTTTGCTCTTCCGACTGCCGGTGCGGGTTCTCCTGCCCCAACGACCAGTGGTGCACTTCCGACAGTTTCATTCAACACGACACCCACCACTCCACTGCCCGGATTTACAGCACTGGCCTCCCCGGTTGCCCCGGCGGCTACAACATCCCTGGGCGATGCCTGTAATAACAGTGCCTTCGAAGCCGATGTTACCATTGAGGATGGATCTGTACTGGAGCCCGGACAGAATTTCGTCAAGACCTGGAGAATCAGAAACACGGGCACCTGTACATGGGATGAGGGGTACGAGCTTGTGTACATCGGTGGCAGTAACCCGAATTTGGATCCGTACGACCTTGAGTTCGATAGCGCCGACGATTTTGTGACTGGCGGTGAGACCGCGGATCTCTCTGTCCAATTGACGACTCCCTGCGACCCCGGGGAATATGAGGGGCACTGGCGCATGAGAAATGACCAGGGCGCCTACTTTGGCACGGTCGTCTCCGTCTATGTAAAAGTCACGGATGACTGCTGAGAGGGAAGCTTTATGAAACTTAAGCTTATCTTCGTCACTTTTTTGGTCACTGTTTTGGTGACGGCCTGTGGACCGTCTGCAACCGCACCTGCCGAGCCTACTCCCGATGTTGCCGCGGTGCGTACTTCTGCCGCAAGCACCGTGGTCTCGCAGTTCACACTGACTGCCGCTGCATTTACTCCCACGGTTGGCGCACCTACCGAAACCCCTGAACCGGATGTCACAGCCACCCAGACGACTGCCGCCATTGCCCAGGTCACCAATGCCGAAGGCACGGTGGTTACCCTGTGTGACAAATACGCCTGGGATTTGGATACTGTGGATGTCAACATCCCGGATAACACCATCATGTCTCCCGGTCAGGATTTCATTAAGACCTGGAAGATCAAGAATATCGGTGCCTGCACCTGGGGCGCTGGCTATGAGCTGGTTTTCAGCTATGGCGAGGAAATGCAGGGAGAGGCCCAGCCGCTGGAAGCCGCCGTTGCTCCCGGGCAGGAAGTGGAAGTCTCCGTCCAATTCACGGCTCCCGACCTCGTCGGTAGTTACTTCAGCTTCTGGACACTGCAGAACGATAAAGGCATTACATTCCTAGGCAATGACGACAAGGCGTTATACGTCCAGATCCTTGTCCAATAAGAGTTGACGTACGACCTGAAACAGACCATCCAGGAAAAGCAGGCCGGCTGAGATTCATTCCCGTACTCTTGATTTGAACGAGCCACTTTATGTGACAAACAGCTTATAACAAAAGCAGGGCAAGCTTGGCAGCTTGCCCTGCTTTTGAATTCTCGTTGATCCTCTTACATGTAATATAGATAGGTGACGTGTTCGAAACGTTCACCCAGGCATACTGCTTTAGAGCTGTTTTTCACTCCGCCGGGAGATCAGGTAGCTGAAACCGAGTAGTGAAATACCACCAAGAATACCCGTTAGATGATAGGGCAGGTAATCCATCACCTCGACAGGTTGATGAGCGACAGCTCTCAAGTAAAAGTACGGTGCCCACGCCAGGATTCCAGCGAGGATCATTCCATGTCCAAGAATCTGGAATAGATTCTTCTTAGGAAGCAAAAGATTCATTTCCCTGCGCGCAGCCGCACGCAGGCGCGATCCGCCTATAACTCCTGCGAGATGAAACGGCAGATACCAAAACAGCGACGGTTTCTCACCTGCAATCCGCAATACGAGAAATGGCAGCCACGTCAGAACTCCCATCCAAATCAGGATGATGCCTAAACGATACTTGAACAGCGTAGTGTTGTAGATTTCCTTGTCAGTTACCATGTTCGAAACGCCTCGGTGACTGCATCAAGTGTATTTTCAATGATGACATCTGTATGCAGAATGGAAAGGAAGCCCGCTTCGAATTGGGAGGGTGCAAGATAGACACCGTTCTGCAACATCTTTTGGAAGAATTTCGCGAATTGGGCTTTATCGGCCAGCTTGGCTGTGCTCCAACCAACCGGCTTTGTTTCGCTGAAAAAGGTCGTGAACATGGTGCCAACTCGCGTCTGCTGGACGGGAACTCCGGCATGCAGGGCCGCAGACAATACACCCGCCTCCAGCGAAGCCGCGGCTAGCTCCATTTCCTTCCAGCATTCATCATCATGGATCAGGCTCAAAGCCGCGATCCCTGCACTCATCGCAAGTGGATTACCGGATAAAGTTCCCGCCTGGTACATGGGTCCCGCAGGCGCAACCAGCTGCATGATTTCGCTCCTGCCGCCATATGCACCGACAGGCAGCCCGCCGCCGATCACTTTCCCCAGCGTCGTGAGGTCAGGTTTGATATTGCACAGTGCCTGTGCCCCACCCCTGTGGACTCGGAAACCGGTCATGACCTCGTCAAAAATCAGGACTGCACCCTCGCGCGCGGTGATACTTCGTAATCCTTCCAGGAATCCTGGCTGTGGCGGGATCACACCCATGTTACCTGCCACCGGCTCAACAATAATGCCCGCGATCTGCCCGGAGTACTTGGTGAATAAAGTCTGCACAGACTCAAGATCGTTGTAATCAGCAACCAGGGTATCCGAAGCGACTGCACCCGGCACGCCCGGTGAATCGGGCAACCCGAGCGTTGCAACACCCGAGCCCGCCTGCACGAGCAGCATATCGGCATGACCGTGATAACAACCATCGAACTTGACGATCTTTTCCCGCTTTGTATACGCACGGGCAAGTCGAAGGGCCGACATGGTTGCCTCTGTCCCCGAATTCACGAAGCGGATCATTTCCAGGTTGGGCATGAATTCCATAATGCTCTTCGCCAGCTCCAGTTCCAGCGGGCTGGGCGCGCCGTAGGAGGTCCCTTTGACCGCTGCCCGGTGAATGGCAGCTACGACTGCAGGATGTGCATGTCCTGTAATGAGCGGTCCCCATGATAGGACGTAATCAATGTAACGATTGCCATCCACATCATAAAGATATGGACCTTCACCGCGCTCGATAAAGAGTGGTTGTCCACCCACGGCACGGAAGGCGCGCACAGGGGAGTTTACGCCGCCGGGAAATAATTGCTGTGCTTCCTGAAACAGGGAAACGGATCGAGTGATATCCATGATGGCTCCGTCAAACTAGTTTTGTGTTTCCACATTGGAATGAATAAAGCTGAGAATCCGTTCGACTGCCAGCTCACCGGAATGAATGCAATCGGGGATGCCGATCCCGCGGTAGCCGTTTCCGGCCAGCGCCAGGTCCGGGTGATGCTCCAGTGCTGTATCGATACGCTTGAGCCGCTCGGGATGACCCAGGTTGTACTGCGGCATGGCTTTGTCCCACCGGAAAACACGCGAGAGCAGTGGATCGGTGGTGACGCCAAGGGTCTGCTGCAATTCCTCCTTCGCCAGCCCAAGCAATTCCTGCTCATCCCAGGGAAAGTCCTGGCCCGCCCGGCCCACAAAAACCCGGATCAGGGCATACCCATCCGGGGCACGGTGAGGGAACTTGGTGGATGTCCAGGTGCAGGCCAGTGCCCTGCGTCCTTCACGTCTGGGAATAACATAGCCATACCCATCCAGATCGCGAGGGACGTCGGCCAGCCGGTAAGCGAGTGAAACCGTGGCAGTCGAGACGTAGGGGATGCTTTGTAATATAAATCCAAGCTGAGGGTTGAGTGCAGCCAGCAATTGTCCGCTTACATAGGCAGGTGTGGCAAGGATCAGGAAATCCGATTCGAGGGCTGTGCCATCCTCCAACCGAACTTCAAAACCCATGTATCGCTGGGTAATATTCACAACCCGCGAATTGAGCCGCAGATCTGCATTGTGCAAGTTTAGATTTTCAAGCAAAGCCTCCACCATCTCGGATAGCCCTGTCGTAGGAGTTAGAAATGCAGAGCGTGAGCCCTGAACGGCTTTTCCATTGGATTGTTTTCTCATCTGTAGAGCACCACGCGCAAGGCTGCCATACTTTGTCTCGAGATCCTGCAAATAGGGAAACGTCGAGGCAAGGGAAAGTTGATCTCCATCGCCAGCATAAATGCCCGACATGAGAGGCTCGATCAAACTCTCATACGCCTCCCGACCCAATCGCCGGCTGACAAACGCCCCCAGGCTTTCATCTCCATTGACCGGTTTTGCCGGCTTAATAAGGTCCAGACCCATGCGCGCTTTGCCCAGCCACGAGATCAAACCCGATCGCAAAATGGATGGAATATCTGAGGGGATCATCATCGCCAGGCCTTCCGGAAGCGGAAGCAACCGACCCCTGTTCAGCACATAGGTGCTCTTCCTGTTCGGGTTGGTCCCATGCAATCGCTCGCCAAGACCGAGCTCCTTGCACAACGCAACACCCCACGGCTTGGTAGCGAGAAACGTGTCCGGTCCACCCTCGATGATGAAGTGCCCGCCTTCGAAGGGAAACCGATCGGTGATGATCTTGCCGCC
>DATAKV010000169.1:0-4856 GCA_036261375.1 Anaerolineales bacterium | reverse complement strand
GGCATTGCGGGTGATCATAGCCAGCAGCTGCAGGGCTGTGGCAAGCTTCTCTCGTTCCTCGCGCGTTCGCCTGAGGCGCGTCAGCCAGTGGCGAGCCGTCCGCTCCCAGACGACACCACTCACGACGACCGGGACGATCTGCATCTCCGGCGAGACGCGCAGGAAGATCGCCGAGGAATCGATCCAGTCTTCAAGTGAGTCCGATGCATCGGGATGGACATCCGGGTCGGGTTCGATCTCCCCGGCAGGAAAGGTCAACGCCGCTCCTCCGGATCGCAAATGAGCCGAGATCTTTCGTACGGCACGCATCCGTTCGCCTGGATCGTCGCTGATGTAGACGAGGTGGCGAGTGATGTTGGGAAGAGATGCGAGAAAGGGACGGTGCAGGGCAATGATGCGCAGGTCGGCGCGGTCGATGGCGGTGAAGAGACTGACCGTATCTGTCAGCCCAGGATGGTTGGAAAGAAAGAGCGCGGGTCCGCCGGTGGGGATGTTCTCCCGGCCGTGGACGCGCAGGTCGTTGATATAGTGGCTCTTCAGGATGCTGCGGGAGGCCTTATGAAGCCCCACCTGTCCAACCAGGTTGTCATAGTCCAGTATTTGCCTGGCGAATGTACGTGCAGGCTGGACGAACAATCCACGCAGGATTGCCGCGGGCAGTGGGTATTTTTGCCAGCCAAACGAGGAGACGAGATCGTCCAGGTTGATCCGTGTAAGACTATCAAACGCTGTCTGTTGGCTGACGGCTAATGTAATGGGGCTGACCTGCATGGAGACTCCAGAGTTGGTTCGACTGATGAATCGTAGTCGTTCTTTCCTGCTATTCAGGCTCGATCGAAAACGTCAATGGATAGCCTTCCAGGCTGGCGGCAAAATGAGCCTTCTGGACGCGCTTCTCTGCTTCTGGTCTGGCGACGGTCTGGACGTAGGCGGTACCGTTGATATGGGCTGTCATCATGACTTCGAGAGCCCGCTCATTTGCCAGATAAAAAACCGTTTTCAGGGTTTGCACCACGAAATCCATCGGTGTGACGTGGTCGTTGTGGATGAGGATGCGGAAGAGCGGCTCTATCTCGGTCTCTTCCTCTGTTTCCTCAATAATCTGGATCTCAGGCGCGATCTGAAATTTCATTGATATATACGTGGCCATCCCGGCTTGTGGATGCATGCGGCCGTCACTAGGCCGCATCATTCAGCGCCTGGAATTCCTCGGGGGTCAGTTCAATGTCGGCGGCTTCGAAGTTCTCGCGGATATGCTGCGGGTTGAGGGACATGGGGATTGTGATCACCCGCGGCTGGATGACCAGCCAGGCCAGCGCGATCTGGTACGGTGTGGCCGAATGTGCTTCGGCGACACTCACAATGGTCTTGTTCGTGTTGACACTGCGGAATTTCACCGGCGAATAAGCCGTGACCAGGATATCGTTCTCCTGACAGTACTCGATCACGCCGTTCTCCACATAAGTCCTGTCCGGGATGCGATAGGGGATCTGGTTCGTAAGAATGGGTGTTTCACTATATTCCTGGGCCTGTTTTAACAGCTTCAACTTAAAATTGCTGACGCCAAGGTTCTTTACCTTCCCGTCCTTGACAAGTTTATTGAGTGCACGAAACGCATCCTTGTAATCGATCCCCGTGCCCGGCCAGTGGATCAGATACAAGTCGACGTACTCCATGCCCAGGCGGCGCAGGCTGTTCTCGCACGAAAGGAGCACGTCGTTATAGCGGAGATGCTCCGGGGAGACCTTGGTGGTAACGAACAGATCCTCCCGTTTTTTCCCTGATTCTCGGATGACACGCCCGATCAGCTCTTCGGAATGCCCGGATGCGTAGGATTCGGCTGTATCGAAGTGGGTGTAGCCGATCTCCAGCGCAGACCGGAGGGCGACCAGCGATGCGGGGTCCATGCTCGGATCCGGGTAGGAGCCGCCACCGATGTTCCAGGCACCGAATCCGATTTTCGGGAGGGTCAGGCTGTGGATGATCTCGTATTTCATAACTCCTTCTCTCCGTTTATGGACGTTCGAGCGGCGGCAATTATTTCGTTTTGGAAATGACTGGCGAAATCTCCAGGCTGCCTCTTTCAGGTTTCCCAATCGACGCCGGTCTGGCTGGGTTCGGATTCCGACTGGGAGAGCTGCCGTTCCGCGGTTTCGATCTCGTTTCTCTCCCCGATCAGACCGATTCGGTCACCGGCCCGGAACACCGTCAGGGATTTTGGGTTTGCTATCAGTTCCCCCTCGCGCATCAGAGCTACGACCGAGGCGCCTGTGCGAGCACGCAGGTTTGCATCCGCAAGGGTCTGACCGATGAGGGGGCTGCCTTCCGGCAGCCGGAACCAATTGATCTCGATGCTGTTGGCCGCATCCAGAAGGTCATGCAGCAGGCGGTGTTCCTCCTCTGTGTTGAGGCCCATATCATAATGATCGCGGCGGACTGCATCTGTATAGCGGTAGATCTCCTGGAGTGGAAACCCAAGCTGCAGAAGAGTATGTCTTACAATTTCCAGCCCGCCTTCCAATTCCGGGTGGATAACGTCGTGGGCCCCCAATTCGGTAAGGCGCCTGGTCCCATCCTCGCTCGTAGCTCGGGCGATGATAGGTAAGTCGGGAGCCAGATCACGGGCGGCAGTGACGACCAATGCAGTCGCGTCTTCATCTGGACCTGCCACTACCAGAGCCCGGGCGCGTGCCAGGCCCGCATGCGTAAGCACTTCAGAATTGGCGGCATCGCCATATAGAGTGGGAATTTTGCGACGACTCAGTTCCTCTCCACGTTCCATATCCGATTCAACGACAAGGTGCGGGATCCCCATCTCGCCCAACAGGTCGACGATATGCCGTCCCACGCGTCCATACCCGACAATTACTACGTGGTCGATCATCGACTCCACGACCTGGGGGAGAGGCGGCCCCTGGCGGTCGAGGCGCTTCCAGAGACCCGGAATTCCCTGCAGCCACTTCTCAACCGGGTGGATGAGACGGAACATAAGCGGATTCACCATGATTGACAGTAAAGCGCCTGCCAGGATCAGTGAATACTGGCTTTGATCCAGCAGTCCCAGCGCAACGCCGGCCTGGCCAACGATAAAGGAAAACTCGCCGATCTGGCTCAAGCCTGCCGAAACGACGAGCGTCGTGCGCGCTGGCCAGGGAAAAATGAGGCCCATTAACAAGGTTGTCAATGGTTTTCCCAGAACGATCAAAGCGGTCAGGAGGAGAATGGAGCCGATATTATTGTAAAGATAGAGCGGGTTGACCAGCATGCCGATCGAGACAAAGAATAGCACAGCAAAGGACTCGCGGAAGGGCAGGATGTCTGCTCCCACCTGGTGGCTGAGGGGCGATTCGCTGACGACCACCCCGGCTACAAATGCGCCAAGGGCCAGTGAAACACCGAACAGTTCGGCCGCTCCCAGGGCGACGCCCAACGCGATCGCTAAAACTGCCAGGATGAACAGCTCACGCGAGCGGGTATGAGCAATACGCATCAGGATCCAGGGGATCAGCCTCGTCCCGGCAAACAAGGCGATCATCACGAATCCGGCGGCCTTGAGCAGTGTCAGTCCAAGCTGGCCCCAGTTAAAGCCGGCAGATGTGCCAACCAAGGTCGGCATCAGAACCAGGATCAGGACCGTTGCAATGTCCTCCAGGACCAGCCAGCCAACAGTTGCCTGGCCATGCGGTGTGTTCAACAGGCCATTGTCCATCAGGCCGCGCAGCAGGACAACCGTACTGGCGATCGAGATCGCAAAGCCCAAAACGATGCCCGCTGCCGGCGACCAGCCCCAGTATTGGCTGACAAGATAGCCAAACAGGGTAGCAAAGGCGATCTGGCTCAACGCCCCCGGAACCGCGATCGAACGCACCTTCCATAGATCTTTCAGGGAGAAGTGCAGGCCTACGCCGAACATCAAAAAGATCACCCCGAGCTCTGCCAGCTGGCTGATCGTCTCCGTATCCCCCACAAAACCCGGTGTAAACGGACCAATGGCGATCCCTGCCAGCAAATAACCTGCGATGGTCGGTAAGCCAATTCGCCGGGCGATCACCCCGCCTATAAACGCCACTACCAGGGCCACTGCGATGTTGATCAGTAATGTGACTTCGTGCATCGTCCCTCCAAAATATAAATGTTAACTCTCAGTTCAATCGTGTTCTTATTTTACACAAGAAAATCAGGTCGTTTGCACGACAGTTTGCAGGATATGAGGGTGTTTCAATATGGGACAGCTGCCAGGTGCAAAAGAACTTATAACGACCCACGAATCGTTTGTCAGGTTTCCCATTCCACGCCGACCTGGGTGGATGCGGGGCTGGATACGGAGAAAAGTTTCTCCACGGCCTCGATCTCTTCCCGGTCTCCGATCAAACCGACCCGGTCGCCGTTTTGGAAAATGGTACTTGATTTTGGATTTGCGAACAGGTCTCCTTCTCGCAGGATCGCAACGATAGATGCTCCTGTCTGGGCCCGCAGATTTGCGTGTGCCAGAGTCTGACCGATGAGAGGGCTGCCTTCTATCAGCCGGAACCAGTGGATCTCGATGCTGTTGGCGGCATTCAGGAGGTCATGCAGCAGGCGGTGCTCCTCCTCGGTATTTACCTGTAAATCATAATGGTCGCGGCGCACCGCGTCGGTGTAGCGATAAATCTCCTGTAGAGGGAAACCCAGTTGGAGCAGCGTGTGCCGTACGATCTCCAGCCCACCCTCCAGCTCGGGATGGATAACATCCTGAGCGCCGAGCTCTGTCAGCCGTTTTGTGCCATCCTCGCTGGCGGCCCGTGCAATGATTGGCAGGTCGGGAGCCAGGTCGCGGGCGGCGGTAACGACCAGTGCGGTGGCATCCTCGTCGGGAC
>DATAKV010000166.1:0-2226 GCA_036261375.1 Anaerolineales bacterium | reverse complement strand
CCTGGTCGATCTTCCTGCGGGATATCACCCGCATCTGCCAGTACTTCGCCTCGCAGGGCCTGAGACGCGACCCCCGCAGGCTCGCCGCGGACCTGTGGACTTCACACGGACACCGGATCATGCGGGAAGTCCACCCGAGCCAGCTGGATCCGGACGATCCTGAAGATCGAAAGATTTGGGAAAGGCAGAGGACAGGAAGGTAAGGTTCAGCCCAACGGATGTCCGTTGGGCTGAACGATTGTATACTGTTTCGAATGGAACACTGGTCCATCTTTAGCGATCCCCGATTTACGCTGCGTTTTTTTTATCCGCGACTAGGCACGAGTGGTGAGCCTGTCGAGCGATTGGATAGGCAGCAGCCTGGCATGCTTCGTGTTCATTTTCTAACGCCAAAAAGCCGAGAAGTGTACTTTGAGGTGAGCAAGTATGGCTCTCTATCTGCAGTTTCGGAGTACCAGCAGCATACCCAGAACCTACAAAAACTGCTTCAAAAACTGTATCTCACAGAACTAGCTGAGACACGTTGTGCTTCGCTCCCTGCTTCTCAGTATACATTTGAATGGGAGCATGGAGCTCGGACAGTCATCCTGGTGGAACGCGGGGATATTACCTACCGGTTCCTGTTCGACCCCGTCCGCGTTATAAACATTAAGATTCTTTCCACTCTTCGCTGGCTTGGCGCCGATTGAATCTGCCCCATAATCCGTAACCTTCATTCCGTCGCTGCTCACGGCGTTCATGCTGATCATGGATCTGTTCCACGTGATCGGCTTTTTCATCGATAGCGGCCTCCAGCCAGAGCCTGCCTTTCTCGGCAGTGGCATGGCTGCCCGCGCCGTAAGCACCGGTCCTGGTATCGTCGTCCCAGGGCGGGTTGGCGACCAGGGAGCCGCCTTCGATCCAGTCCATATAATAATCGGGCGTGGCAATAAAATCGACTTCGTCGACAACGCGCTCCATCTGGCATAGTTCCGGGCGGAGGTGCAGCAAATACGAGGTCTCCAGCTCGCCGGCATGTCCCATTCCACCGATCGCGGACGTACGGTGCTTTTCCAGCGCCGCCGCGCCGATCCGGCCTGAGGTGTGCAGCCAGGCGGTCGCGCAAAAGATCCGGCGATGGCGTTCTCCGGCATACTTCACGACATTAACGAGGAAAGAGGAATTACCGCCATGCCCGCTCATGAGATAGAAGCGGTCGAATCCGCGCGCGACCAGAACATCGATCACAGCCAGCCAGAAATCTTCGAAGGCACGGCCGCCTGCATTCATTGTGGCTGCGAATGAAGTGCGGTGTGTGCTCACCCCGTACGGCATAACCGGTAAAGCAAAACTGCGTGTAGGCACTTTGGCGGCCGTGCCCTGCACTATAGCTTCAATAATTAGGGTATCGACGGAGAGGGGGAGATGCAGGCCGTGCTGTTCGGTGTGGCCAATGGGGATCAGGATTACCTTGCCGCGCTCTGTGTCCGGCGGCAGTTGAAAGCCCGGCGCGGTGTGCGTTGCATGCGGCAATCGAAGACAAGAGCAAGATAGCTGTTGCAGGAAGAATGACTGTGGATCCAATCCTGCGGGCGCCAGACAGTAGACACGTGAGAAGCCATCATCACGAAGGCTGTCAAGTAGATTTGCTACGTACTGGAAGAGAAGCGGTTCCGGGACCTCCAATCCGCTGCCGCGCCAGCCAAACGGGAAAGCTGGCAGAAGTCCTATTCGGATTGGATGGCTCAACTGGCTGGCCAGCAGGCTGAAGTCATAGCCCGTCCCCAGGGGCAGGACGAGTGAAGTGTCCCTGGGGAGTTCTGCAACTGCATCCCAGGTCATCTCATCAAAATTGAAAAAATCGGTCATGAAGGCCTCCAAGTGATTAGGTATAATGCGCGTAGCCAAGGAATAGATAACACTTATTTTTTACTATCTACTTTAAACTGAGAACAACCCGAACTCAGGCGCATATTTGACAAGAGTCCCAGGCATAGCAGCCGGTGGTGACCCATTTTCGAAGCGGATAACCATGAACTCTTCATCCACCCCGTATTCGTTCTGCAAGCCATGTAAGCTTGCCTTTTCGAATCCAAATCGCCGGTAGTATTTGGGTCCGCCCAGGACGACACAATAATCAAATCCCATCTCTTTACAAACCCGGAGTCCCTCGCGGATCAACTGCGAGCCAATACCCTGCGATTGGACTTCCGGGTGAACAGCCACGGGCGCCAGACCTAGCCCTCG
>DATAKV010000160.1:0-5170 GCA_036261375.1 Anaerolineales bacterium | reverse complement strand
GGCATTGTTCTCGTCGAAATCGCACTGGGCTGTCGTGGAGCCGCCAGGTGTGACTCCGGTCGCGGCGGTGGCGGCCTGGGTAACAGCCTGTCCGGCTGCCGCGGTGGGGGTCACCGGCGTGGAGGAGGGGGGCAGGGTGGCCGTCGGGGTGATCAGGTTGACGGGAATCTGCAGGACCTGTCCCACCTGCAGGGCATTGGCGTTCTCGACCTCGTTTTCTTCGATGATGTCTTCTGTGATGCTGTTGAACTTGGCGGCAATGCCTGCCAGCGTGTCACCGGGCAGGACGCGGTATTCGATCAATGTGCCGGCGCGCAGGTCAGCCGGGATCGGGGTTGTGGTGGGAAGGGTGCTTCCCGGGGGTGGAATGGTAATGGTTTGGCCCACAAAGATGACACCGCCATTGGCGTCCATTACTTCCTGGTTGGCGTAATAGATCAGCTGGCTTCCATTTTCACCCAGGTTAAATCGTTGTGCAATGGAATCGAGCGAATCACCCTCGATGATCGTATAGGGGAAGGGCTCGGAGGGAGTGGCTGTTGTAGTAACCGTGGGAGTGGCTGTTTCCGTAGGAGTGGTTGTGGCTGTCGATGTGTTGGTAGGCGTAAAGGTCAGGGTGGGAGTGGGAGTGTCGGTCGCGAACATCGCTCCGAGCGGCTTGCCGGGGCTTGCCAGCCAGACGACCAGCATAATCACCCCGATGATGACCAGAGCAACCGCCCCATAAACAAGGAAGGGGCCCTTTTGAAATTTTCGTTTTCGGTAGGAGTTGATCACGTTGGAGGAATTTGATGGGTTTCGATTCAGCATTTTTTATCCTTTTCGCGGAAGAGATACGATGATTTGCATCCCTCTGGCAGTCGGTAATTCTACCTGAAAAAGCCTTGATTTGTGTGGGTGGTTTGTGAACGGCAAATAAGTATCCAAAAGGGTGTTTTACAACGAAAAAGGAGAGATTTTTTGTCTCTCCCTTGATTTTCAATGGTTGTTCAAATGGGCTTTCAGGAACTGTCCGGTGTATGAGCCCTTGACCTTCTTCACCTGCTCCGGCGTCCCTTCGGCGATCAGCTCGCCGCCCCGGTCACCGCCCTCCGGTCCCAGGTCGATGAGCCAGTCGGCGACCTTGATGATATCCAGGTTGTGCTCGATGATCAGGACAGAGTTGCCGGCATCTACCAGCCGCTGCAGGACCTCGATCAGCTTGTGGACGTCGGCGGCGTGCAGGCCCACCGACGGCTCGTCCAGCACGTAGAGCGTCCGCCCGGTCGCCCGGCGGGAGAGCTCCTTCGAGAGCTTGACACGCTGGGCTTCACCGCCAGAGAGGGTGGTAGCCGGCTGTCCGACGCGGATGTAGCCCAGTCCCACCTCCTGCAGCAGCTTCAGCTTATTTTGCATCGGCGGATAGTTCTTGAACTCTTCGAGGGCGTGGTCGACGGTCATGTCAAGCACATCGGAGATCGAGTACTTGTCGCGAAACAGGACCTGCAGGGTCTCCCGATTGAAGCGCTTGCCATGGCAGATATCACAGGGCACGTACACATCCGGCAGGAACTGCATCTCGATCCGCAGCTCGCCCTGTCCCTGGCAGGCTTCGCAGCGCCCGCCGTGGACGTTGAACGAGAAGCGCCCCGGCTTGTAGCCGCGCATCTTGCTTTCGGGCAGCTCGGCATACAGCTTGCGGATCTCGTCGAACAGGCCGGTGTAGGTGCCCGGATTGGAGCGCGGCGTGCGCCCGATCGGCGACTGGTCGATGTTGATGATCTTGTCGAGGTGCTCGATGCCCTCGATCCGCTCGTGATCGCCCGACATCGTTCGGGCGCCCATCAGCTTGGAGGCTAGGGCGTTGTACAGGATGTCGCTCATCAGCGTGGACTTGCCTGAGCCGGATACACCGGTGATGCAGACCAGTTTCCCAAGCGGAATCGTGACATCGATGTTTTTCAGGTTATTGGCGCTGGCACTGACGATCCTGAGCGACTTGCCGTTCCCAGTCCGCCTTTCCTTCGGAACCTCGACCTGCTTGCGGCCTGAGAGGTACTGCCCGGTCAACGACTTGGGGTGCGCCAGGATCTGCTTCGGCGTTCCCTCGGCGATGACCTGGCCGCCGTGCTCACCGGCGGCCGGACCCAGGTCCACTATCCAGTCTGCTTCACGGATGGTTTCATCGTCATGTTCGACGACCAGGACAGTGTTGCCCAGGTCGCGCAGGCCCTTGAGTGTCTGCAACAGCCGGGCGTTGTCGCGCGGGTGCAGGCCAATCGAAGGCTCGTCGAGCACATACAGCACGCCGACCAGCCGCGAGCCGACCTGCGTGGCCAGGCGGATGCGCTGGGCTTCGCCGCCCGATAAGGTCGCGGCAGAACGATTTAAGGTCAGGTAATCCAGACCTACATTGACAAGGAATGATAATCGCTCGCTGATCTCCTTGATCACGCGCTCGGCGATCGTCTTCTGTTTGGAGCTGAGAGGAGAATTCTTCCCGGAGATCCTCTTGATCCACTCCAGGGTCTTGAGCACCGGCCAGGAGGTGACGGTGATGATGTTGACATCGTCCACGGTCACGGCCAGGGCGGCAGGGTTGAGCCGCTTGCCGCCGCACGTGGGGCAGGGGCGGTCGGACATGAACTCGCTGATCTTCTCACGGATGTACTCGGAATTCGTTTCCCTATAGCGGCGCTCGAGATTGGTGATGACGCCCTCGAATGCACGTGAGAAACGAAACTCGTTGCCGTTCTGGTTGCGGTAGGTCATGCTGACCTGCCGGTCGCCGGTCCCGTAGAGAATAACCTTGAGCTGGTCCTGGCTCAGCTCACGGACCGGCTTGTCTAGGTCGATCTTATAAGCGCGGGCCGCCGCTTCGAGCGACTGCCAGTAGTAGCCGCCCTCCTCCTTGGGCCCGCTCCACTCCATGCTGGCGATCGCGCCCTCGTTCAGCGAGCGGTCCGTATCAGGGATGATGCGCTCCGGATCGATTTCCAGTTTGGAGCCCAGACCCTGGCAGTCCGGGCAGGCGCCCTGGGGAGTGTTGAAGGAGAAGGTGCGCGGTTCCACTTCCTGGATGCTCACGCCGTGCTCGGGACAGGCCAGGTGTTCGGAAAAATGGATATCTTCATTTTTATCCACCAGGTTGACCGAAACGTAGCCCTCGCCGAACTTCAAGGCCGTTTCGATCGAATCCGTCAGGCGGGTACGGGCTGACCTGCGCTCTTCCTTATCCCCGTTGTTCGAGATGACCAGGCGGTCCACCACCGCTTCGATGGTGTGCTGTTTGTAACGATCGAGATTGATATCGTCATCCAGAGAGTAAACGGTGCCATCGACCCGGGCCCGAGCGAAGCCGGCCTTGCGGACCTCTTCGAAGACAGCCTGGTACGTACCCTTGCGGGCGCGGACCAACGGCGAAAGGACCAGCAGGCGCGTCCCATCGGGAATCGTCTCGATGCGGTCGACAATCTCCTGAGCAGACTGCTTGACCACTTCCCTCCCGCAGATCGGGCAGTGCGGGATGCCGGCCCGGGCGAACAGCAGCCTCATGTAATCGTAGATCTCCGTCACGGTGCCCACAGTTGAGCGCGGGTTGTGGGATGTGGACTTCTGGTCGATGCTGACGGCGGGGGAGAGGCCCTCGATGTAATCCACGTCCGGCTTGTCCATCTGGCCGATGAACTGGCGCGCGTAAGCGGACAGCGACTCTACGTACCGGCGCTGTCCCTCGGCAAAGATCGTGTCGAAAGCCAGGGATGATTTACCCGAACCGGACAACCCCGTGATGACGACGAACTTGTCACGGGGGATCTCAACGGTGATGTTCTTCAGGTTGTGAACGCGTGCACCGACCACGCGGATGGAATTGGATGTCATACTTCTCCTCGGGAACCCAATTATAGCACATATGTTTCATTTAATATTAATCTACAACAGAGTTTTATCTGTAGTGCAACATTTATGCCGCACCTTGTTTAGCACCAAACGTATTGCGAGACAAATCTCGCTCTTCAGGACAGGAATCTGCAAAACTTTATTATACCAACCGACTCTATGAGTCGTATAAGATGTGTTGTAATGGTTCCGCAAGGTCCCATGTTATACTCCCAGCAACTTCCAAAACCCGTCGGGGTTATTTTCTATAGACCCCGCCGGTAGGGACGATCCGTGCCGGACACCGAATTCAACGAAGATGATGTTCTAACCCGTGCATCCCAGGGCGACCGCGATGCATTTGGAATGCTCTATGAGCGTTATATAGATCGCATCTTCAACTACGTCTACTATCGAACGGGGAACCTCCACGATGCCGAGGACCTGACCGCCCGCGTCTTCCAGCGGGCAATGAACCATATCAAAAATTACACGGACCGCGGTGTTCCTTTTTCAGCCTGGTTGTACCGCATCGCCCACAACCTGGTCGCCAACTGGCACCGCGACCGCAGCCGCAGGCAGGAAATCCCGATCAACGATATCCCCATCCTGCCCTCGAAGGGTGATCACCCTGAGAAGAACCTCGTCCGTTCCCAGGAGGAGGACTCGCTTCTCCGGCTGATCCGGCGGCTGCCGCCCGAGCGACAGAACCTGCTCATCCTGAAGTTCGTGGAGAATATGTCGAATGCGGAGATCGGCGCGATCATGGGACGCAGTGAAGGAGCGGTGAAAAGCCTGTACCACAGGACACTCCTCGCTCTGCGTGACCAGCTGGGCGATCAAAAGATCAATCTGGATGGCGACTAATCTTCGTATGAAGTGTTAAACGAGTGGATGAAATGAAAAAAAACAGGATGAATACAGCCAGGACCGAGGCTCAGCTGTATGCACTCGAGGAGCATCTGGCGGATACGCTCAAACCTATTACGCCTCCCAACGATCTGGTGGCGCGCATGCGGGAACGCATCCGGTTTCCTCAATCGGATGAGCTTGTCTCGCGAATTGGCAGCTGGAAACGGTTATTTTTAATCTATGGGGGAGTGATGTCCGGGTTTCTGGTGTTGATCACGGTCGCCCGAGCCTTCTTTTACTTCATGCGAAAATAGAGCTCTCGAATCTGTGATGTCCACCCTCAAGCCTCAGGCTTGAGGGTGTATTTTTGAGAGCCTGTCACAGAATGTCCCTGCTTCGGCGATCAGATCAACATCGACAGGAAGCTTGAAATCCTCGGTCACGTGCACGGTCAGATGAT
>DATAKV010000184.1:0-3773 GCA_036261375.1 Anaerolineales bacterium | reverse complement strand
TTTTGCAGCGCATTGTATAAATGGGTTTGCTGCAGGGCAATCGCAAGCTGATTGGCGACATCATGGGCGATCTCGGCTTCTTCGGCGCTGAAGGCCTGGCCAGGACCGCGTCCCAGGTTCAGCGCGCCGATCAGATGCCCCTGGTTATGAAGTGGAAGGGAGAGCCAGGAGTGAATGCCGTTCTGCTCCGCGATACGTCTGTCCAGCTCTGTGGCATGCGGGTCCTGGAGAACATCATTGACAAACCAGGGCTTGTTCTGCAGCAGATCGTCAACAATGCGCTGGCCATATTCCTCGAATGTGATAGGGATCATCGAAATATTTTCGGCGCCTTCGAAATCGGCTGCAAGAAAAAAGGCTTCTTTTTTCAGCAGATCGAACAATGTGATGCTCGCCCGCGGGCTGGGGATCAACAGGCGAATGCGTGCCAGGGCGCTTTGAGCAATGTCGCTCAGGGAACGGGCGGAGAGCAGGGATCGGTCGATCTCGTGGATGATCTCCAGCCGGGCGGCAAATTGTTCGAGGGCAGCCTCTGCCTGGCGGCGGATACCGACTTCCGTTTCCAATTCATCTTCGCGCTCCAGCGAACCCTGCAGGGCCCTGCGGAGAGTGATCCCAAAATGGTCGATGAACAGGCCGATCAAACCGTTCAGCAGAATAAAATTCGCTGCGATGACTAAGGAGTCTTCCCGAACGGTGGGGGCCTGCGCCCTGTAGGCAGAGACGAGAACCGCTGCGGCGCTGATCAGGAAAACCAATAGCAGAGTGCGGCGGCTCAGCAACAGACCGGCCAGAATGATCGCCAGGGTAAAAAATGTCAGGGTTTCCGCCACATCCCGCAAGTCCGTTGTGCCGACTGCGAAGATCTCCAAAAGCAGGAAGATCGCAATAATGATCTTTGCCGATGTCCGCAGGTAGCCTCGGCGAAGCACAATCAGGGGAATGCTCAGGATCGTTATGAAAATGAGTGTTCGGAGCAGGTTTACCTGCCAGGGGATGCCGGCCGGAGACAGAGCTAGGTTGAGGAAAAATGCAAGGAGGACGACAGCCAGAATGCCAAACAGCAGCACCTGGATAAGCACGGCCATCCGGCGATCGATGGGGTCGGAAATGGAGGGGTTCTCGAACCAGACCTTGAACTCGGATGCGGTTTTTTTGAGGTTCATGGGAGAGCGTCGTCCATCATAATGGAGAGAGTCGGGTGAATTCTATCACCCGACTCCCGCAGGCTGAGAATAGGAAATGTTTACTTTATTCCACCTGTGTCCAGGCGGCGGGCAGCACCACGGCAGCAGCCACCAGCTTGATCGCATCGCCGATCAGAAATGGTATGATACCGGCCATGACTGCCTGGCTAAAACTTCCCAGAACAACCGCCAGCCAGGCGACACCACAGGCATAGATGATGATCGTTCCAAGCAGGAAGGGAAGCAGGGAGGTACGCACGCTTCTTTCGAGGCCCCGTTCGGCCAGCAAACCAATGACATAGGCAGCCAGCACAAATCCAACCAGGTAGCCGAGGGTTGCGCCGGTGAGATAGGTTAGCCCCGATGCACCGCCGGCAAAGACCGGCAGCCCGAGTGTGCCTAGCACGATGTATAGCCCCATGGACGCGGCGCCGCGGGCCGAACCGAGTGTTGCACCGATGAGCAATACGGCGAGGGTCTGGCCGGTCAGAGGGACGGGTGTGAAAGGCAGAGGAACTTTTACCTGGGCCAGTGCGGCGACGAACAGGGCGCCAAGCACGATCAGGATCACGTCTCGCAGCCAGAAGGCTGTGCGCGGAAAAGTACGGGTGTAAAGGGTTGGAGCAAGGGTTGTCATGTTAAGGTTTCCTCTCATACAGATTTGACAATAAAACACATTATTCTAGAAATTGTTCCACTTGTGTAGTGATACTTGTCGGCTTCGCCCGGTGACTGTCAGCCCCATGATAGAATCATACTGACATGAACTGGTATAAGAAAACGCTCGAGATCTCAACCCATGGCAAGGGATTGCACGACATCACCGAACAGGTCCGTGCCCAGTTACGGGAGTGGGGCGTCAGGGAAGGCATGTGCTATCTTTTCCTGCCTCATACCAGCGCTTCATTGGTGATGAGCGAAAACTGGGACCCGACGGCCCGCGCCGACCTGGCGACCTTTATGGAGCGCCTGGTTCCCGAACGGGATACCTGGTACACCCACGACCTGGAAGGCCCTGACGATGCTACCTCTCATATCCGCTCCATGCTAACGGATACGGCGTTGACCATCCCGGTGGACGAGGGGAATCTATCGCTGGGAACCTGGCAGGGAATTTACATCTTCGAGCACCGTGCCCGCCCGCACCTGCGTAAGGTGTTGGTGCGGGCCTTGAGTGCAGGATAATAAAAAGAGCCAGGCAAGCGTCTGCCCGGCTCTCGAATGTCGAATATCGACTATCGTTACTTCTTCTCTCCGAACTTCTGCATCAGAATATCCTTCAACGTCGGCTGTCCGATCTCCTGCAGCTCGTAGCGTACGCGCTGGTAGGGTTTGGTCAGCTTGATGACGCGGGTCAGGTCGATCGGGGTGCCTACCACAACCAAATCCACGTCGGATTTGTTGATGGTCTCCTCCAGGTCCTTCATCTGAGCATCGCCGTAGCCCATGGCGGGCAGGATGGGTCCGGTTTTGGGATACTTCTCGTAGGTCGCGGCGATGGATTTGACAGCGAAGGGTCGCGGATCCACGATCTCTTTGGCGCCAAAGCGGCGGGCGGCCACATAGCCGGCGCCGTAGGCCATTTCACCATGGGTCAGGGTAGGACCATCCTCCACGACCAGGACGCGCTTGCCGCGGATCGCTTCGGGATCGTCCACGAAGAGCGGGGAGGCGCCTTCGATCATGATCGCGCTCGGGTTCAGCCTGCGCAGCGACTCGCGGACCTTCATCACATTTTCGGGGTCGGCCGTATCCACCTTGTTGATGACGAACACATCTGCCAGGCGGACGTTGGTCTCGCCGGGGTGATAGGAAGCCTCGTGGCCAGGTCGGTGCGGGTCGGCGACGACGATCTGCAGGTCGGACACGTAGAACGGGAAGTCGTTGTTCCCACCGTCCCACAACACGATGTCCACTTCCTTCTCGGCCTGGCGCAGGATCTTTTCGTAGTCCACGCCGGCATAAACGATCACGCCGTTGTCGATGTGCGGCTCGTATTCCTCGCGCTCCTCGATGGTCGTCTCATGCTCGTCGAGGTCATCGTAATCGGCAAAGCGCTGGACTTCCTGGCGGACCAGATTGCCGTAGGGCATGGGGTGGCGGACCGCGGCGACCTTGTAGCCCATCTCGCGCAGGAGCAGGGAGACACGGCGGGTCGTCTGACTCTTGCCGGAACCCGTTCGTACAGCACAGACCGATACTACTGGCTTGCTGGATTTGACTTGCGTGTAGCGAGTCCCCATGAGTCGGAAATCTGCGCCCGCGGCGTTAACTTGGCTGGCCTTGTGCATCACGTATTCATGCGGTACATCGCTGTAGGCGAAGACCACCTGCTCCACGCCATGCTGCTTGATCAGGTCGACGAGCTCTTCCTCGGCCCGGATGGGGATCCCGCTCGGATAAAGCTCCCCTGCCAGCTCGGGCGGGTAGAGACGTCCCTCGATATCAGGGATCTGGGTCGCGGTAAAGGCCACGACTTCATAGTCCCGGTTGCCGCGGAAGAACGTATTGAAGTTGTGGAAGTCACGTCCGGCCGCGCCCATGATAAGAGTTTTGATTGGCATAGGGTTCTCCTATTGATAAAGT
>DATAKV010000146.1:0-9951 GCA_036261375.1 Anaerolineales bacterium | reverse complement strand
CGCCTCATGCAATACCTGGAGAAGAGGAAGGTGGACGTGGGGGAATACCTGATGAAGCAGGATGATCCTTCCGATGATATGTATTTTGTCGAGTCGGGTCTGGTGAGCGTGGAGCTCGAGCTGCCCAATGGACGACGCATGCGTCTGCGCAGCATCCGCGGCGGGGCGACGGTGGGCGAGATAGGCATTTACCTGGGCGGTACACGCACGGCATCGGTGGTGGCATCCCGGCCTAGCACAGTCTACCGCCTGTCCCTGCAGTCACTTGAAAAAATGCGCGATAAGGATCCGGAGATCGCGGCGCTCTTCCACGAATGGATCGCCCGACTGCTTGCCGAACGCGTCACTGAAAACAACCGGATGTTCGAAGCGCTTATGGATTAAAGCAACTGCGCCTGAACAAGCCGGCGCAGTTGCTCCTCTTTCAAATCTGAAAAACCGGATGTGATGTCCCGGTGACGATCCCGCGGTGATTCGTGATGGACTTCTCGGGACCGAACCCCGCCAGAGCCTGTTCCTGTTCCGCCGAAAGGACCCCCAGTTGGCGCAGGATCTCGATCGTCACCGCCGGGCGGACGCGGTTTGTCGATTCGAGGCCACTTCCCAGCCGGGAGGCGTCCCCATCCGAAACCTTGATGGCGATGCCCAGGCCGGGAGAGTCCGCACCCCTCGCGCCGGGCAACAGGCCGACGATCTGGTAGCCCTCCGCCCCGCGCTTGCAGACGATCTTTCCGTTCCCGGCTTTCATCAACTGTTCATCAAACTCCCCGTAGCCGCTGACCATTTCCGGGTGGGATGTCATGGCGGACGTAATCTTCCGGCAGGCAGAGGCGCGTCCTTCAGACAGTTCGCGGGGGTCACAAAACTGTGCAAAGGCGAGCGCAGCATTGACGAGCGGGACCGCAAAATTAGGAGCCGAACAGCCATCCACACCAAGCTCCACCTGATCCACAGGCAGATGGCACATCTCAGCAAACGTGGTCAGAATATCCTGCTGGACCGGGTGGTTGAGGTCGAGGTAGCTCTCGAGCGGCAATCCCCGCATTTTGGCATGGGCCAGCATGGCCGTGTGTTTCCCCGAACAATTGTTGTGATTGGGAGTCGACGGCCGGTTGTGGACGATCAAGGACTTAAGCTCCTCCTCATCGCCGGGCATATGAGTGCCGCACTGCAGGTCACATTCTTCAATTCCGACCTTTTTTTGAAGGCCCAGGACCGTCTGCACGTGCATGGCACTGCCTTCATGCGAGGCACACGCGAGGGCCAGCTCACTCGGTGTCAACCCGAAGTGGCCCACGCCGCCGCGCTCTACAAATGGCAGCGCCTGGAACGGTTTGGTGCTGGAGCGTAAAAAAGCGACCGTTTGCGGGTCGCCATAGGATGCAATCAAGGTGCCGGTCGAATCGACGACCGCAAACGAGCCATAGTGTACCGACTCCACGATCCGCCCGCGGGTGACCGCGAAAAGGGGCCCTGGCGTCACTGCTCCTCCAGAATATGACGAGAAGAAGGCAGATAGTGGCGGATGTAATAATGATGCAGTCCATGCCGCAGGCGCTGCAGGTACTGTCTCTGTCGCGCTGCCGGAGCTTTGAAATCCTTCAGGATTTGGTCGGCAAGCTTGTCGGTGGCAGGCGCGGCCGGCTTTTTCTTTCCCAATTTTTCCACCTTGTCGTTGATGCGCTTCAGGGCATCGATCTGGCTGCGGACTCCCTGGTGGTTGACAACGCCGCCGCGCCCGCTGATGATCGTATATCCCTTGTATTCAGGCTCCAGTAATAACTTCAGGGTCTCGATCCACTGCGGAAGATCAGCGCTCGTCAGGAATGGCGGCTGTCCTCTCATGACCGCATCGCCGACAAAGACGACCCGCTCGGAGGGCAGGGTTACCCAGATCGCCCCTATCGACGGCCCCGACCGGCTTTCGAGCAGAATGGGTGAATCGCTCCAATGGATCGTCATCTTTTCCATGAAGGAAATTTCCGGCGGCGCCCAGCGGACACTACCCAGCCCGGCGATGGCTTCCCAGTTCGCTCCGGTTTCATCCCCCTGGGCTTTGAATGTGGTTGGCCGGTTGCGGAAGGCCTCGGCGGTCTTCTCGTGTGCAATGACCGTGCAATCCATGGCGCGAACCCCCAGTGTACGATCCGGGTGAGCATCCAGGTTAATGAGCACACGCTCAGGACCATTGCCCATACCCATCAGGGAGGCGCGCCAGGCCCGGCCATCTTCCGGGGAGGGCGGTGCGTCGATCTGGATCAGGCCGCGCGGCTGGGTGATGACACCCAGGGTCACGCCAAGATAACGGTCCTCGATGTAGACATTATTTGCAATTGCATCCATTGAAAATCACTGCTCCTATATAGGTGAATCCACCTCTAATGGGTATCCCCCGCCAGTTGTCCGTTGCTCGCGGTCGGGAAGGTAAAATGAAAGGCCGCGCCGCTCCCCGGTTCACTCTCCACCCAGATCCTGCCACCGTGCCCCTGAACGGCCAGGCGGCAGAACGCCAGCCCGATGCCCAGTCCGCCCGGTTTGCTGTCGCCGCGCAGACGGGTGAATTTATCGAAGATGCGCTCCTGCTCGGCAGTCGGTATCCCGGGACCATTATCCTTGACCCACATGTGAACGAAGTCGCCATCTTCAAGAGCGCCCACCTGGATGCTGCCGCGGGCCGGGCTGAACTTGCTGGCATTTTCCATCAGGTTGATCAGCACACGGCGGGCCATGTCTTCATCGACCCAGATCGACGGCAAATGTTCCGGAAGATCGGCAGATAGCACCTGCTGACGACCACCGGCCACCGGTGTCACATCCCGGATGGCATTGCGGATCAGCTCCATCGTGTCCACCACCTTTTGATCGGCAACCGGCTGGCCGGATTCGAGGCGACTGACGTCGAGCAGGGAGCTGACCAGGCGCTGGATCCGGTCAGTGGAGTTCTCGGCAATCTTAAGGATGGACTCGACCGTCTCGCGATCATCTTCCGGAACCATGCTGTAGAGCACATCCAGGCTGGAGACGATATTCGCCAGCGGGGAACGCAGGTCATGGTAGATCATGGCAGTCAGGTCATTACGCAGGCTGTCCAGCTCCTTGCGCTCGGTAATATCGCGAAGGATCCACTGGATCGAGTCGGCCTCATCGAATTCCACCCGGCGGGCGTGTACTTCTATGGGAAGCTTTGAATCATCCTGCCTGTGGAGGGTCGACTCATAAGAGCTCGTGCGGTTTTCCTGCAGGGTTTCGAATATGGAACCGGATCGGTTCAGGCTTACACCATGCAGTTGATCGATCTTCAAGCCATGCAGCTGATCATTCGAATAACCGGTGAGCAGCAGTGCTTGCCGGTTGGCCTCCAGGATGTTCCCATCCCAGTCAGTGATCAGCATGGGGTCGATGCTGTCCTCGAACAACTCGCGATAACGCCGGTGGGCCGCCTGTAGTTTCTCGAACAACTGGGCGTTCTGAATGGTCGTCCCGGCCAGGCCGCCGATGCCGGTCATGACCAGCAGGGCATCCGGGTCGAAGGAATTGGCAATCGGGTTTATCGCTTCGATGATACCGATCACTCCCATCGGGGACTGGATCGATGCCACAATAAGTGAGCGGATCTCGATGCCCCCGAACGTATCCGCGTCGCTATAGTTTTTATCCTGGCTGATATCTGATACCACTGCTCCGCGGCCATCGCGTGCCGCCGTACCGACAATCCCATCGCCCAGTTTGATCTTGCGTCCAAGGATGTTTCCGGCGTTGTGTCCCGCCGCGGCCACATAGACCAGCTGCTCACCTTCGATCAAGCCAATCGCAGCGGTTTCCACCTGCAGCGCCTGCATGGTCTGGATGAGAATGCGCTGGAGAACATCTTCCATGCGCAGGGAGGCGTTCATTGCCGAGGCGCCCTCGGCCAGGGCGGTCATGACGCGTGCCTGGCGCTGGCTCTCGGTGTACAGGCGCGCATTTAGCACGGCAATTCCGGCCTGGTCGGCGATCGCCTGCATCAGATCGAATTGTTCATTGGTGAAGACATTGGGCTTCGGGTGAACGAGGGTCAGCACACCCACCAGCTTCTCACGCGCCAGCAGGGGAACACAGATGGCAGACTTCACGCCGGATTTGTCCATTGCATCGTCGGGACGCATCAGCCAGCGCTCGTCCTTGCTGGTATCCGGAACCAGGACCCCCTTGCGGTGGCGGATTACCCAGCCGGCCAGACCGCGTTCAGTCGTATCACGCAGCTGCTGGGTGGTATGCTCCAGGACCTGGTCGCCGTAGACGATGGTGGCATCGATGGCCTTACCTGCGTCATCCAGCACCACGATGCTGCAGCGCTCCCCTCCCACGTTCTGAATTGCCTCATACAGGACGCGCTGCAGGACAGTCCGCAGGTCGAGCGCGGTCGCCACCTCGCGGCTGACATGGAATAACAGCTCGAGCAGAGCTTTGGTTCGGTCTTTTTCCTGTGGCAGTGACATGGTTGCCTGTACTTGTGGTTTTTCCGCTTCCTGAGCGAATCATACCACGCAGTGAAGATAACATGTAAAGTATAGCACAACCAGTATCATGGGCCAGTTCGATGCTCTCTCGCGGTAAAATTACGCCCATGGCCCTGGATCTATCCCGCATTAAAGCCCTGTGTTTCGACGTGGATGGCACCCTCAGCGATACGGATGACCTCTACGCCCAGAAAGTATCCCCCTACCTCCCCCGTGCAATCTTCTCCGATCCCGACCAGGCCGCCCGCCGGCTGGTGATGTGGGTGGAAGCCCCGGGCAATGCCCTGCTGGGATTCGCCGACAAGGTGGGCGTGGACGATGAAATGGGCGCGGTCATCGACTGGATGTCCCGTCACCAGACCCACACCCTAAAAAAATTCATGCTGATTCCCGGTGTGGACGAGATGCTGGCTGCGCTCAAGGGACACTATCCCATGGCCGTGGTCAGCGCCCGCCATCATAAGAGCACCATGCGC
This sequence comes from Anaerolineales bacterium, assembly GCA_036261375.1. Classification (GTDB taxonomy): domain Bacteria; phylum Chloroflexota; class Anaerolineae; order Anaerolineales; family Villigracilaceae; genus Defluviilinea. The sequence goes on along the minus strand of DATAKV010000146.1, from coordinate 4,976 downwards.
TTCCTCGAACAGTTCGACCTGGTCCATTACTTCGACGCGATCGTGACCGGCCTCTCTGCGCCGCACACCAAGCCGTTTCCCGATCCGGTCTTTATGGCTGCCGAGATGATGGGGGTCAAAGCCGAGGAGGTCCTGATGATCGGCGACACCACCGTGGACATCCGGGCCGGCAAAGCCGCCGGGGCACAGACCGTGGGTGTGTTGTGCGGCTTCGGTGAGGAACAGGAGCTGCTCGATATGGGTGCCGACCTGATCGTCAGCACCACACCAAAGGTGACAGAAGTTCTCAATATAAAAAAACTGGAGCCGTGAACGCTCCAGTTTTTACTTAATTCTCCAGACCTGTGTTTTTCATAGTGCCTTTCAGCCGGAAGGCAACCACTTCACACCAAACTAGAATTGCAAACAGAAAAATATAAAAAGCAAAGCCTTTCATCCAAAATGTGGGGATGGCAAGTGCTACAGTGACCCAGGTATAGCCGGCAAGATCCTTCCAGCAGTCATCCCTGCGAAAGACAAAGCCAAGCAGGATCATGGCCGGCATGAGCGTCAGACCGATGACCGCAAAGGACGAATCGTGCAGGATTCCATGCCAGGTGCGGGGGGTTGTCCGGATCGTTTTATCGGTGGGAGAGATCAGCCCGATCATACCGACTCCGGCCAGTACCAGCAGCCAGAGGGATATCGCCGCCAGCTTGATGCGCAGCAGGCTGAGGCGGAGTCCTGAAGCGAAAATGACGATCAGAATCCCGCACAGCAGAAATGTCAGCGTCATGATCCAGCCATAAGGTCCGAGGGCCAGGCCGCTGGGCCAGTCGAGCGGCGCTTCCAGTCTCCAGCCGATGGATGTCATAAAGTCGCGCTGAACAAGGGTCAGGATCGTAATCACGCTCCCCAGGATCAGCGGGCCGACCACGCCTGCCCAAGCGGCGAGCTGAACCCTTTGCCTGTCACTCATCGTGAAAGATACAGGGCGATCGATGCGAGCAGGGCGGGCAGTGCCTGAATATAGAGTATGGTACGTTTTGCCGTGAAACCACCGAACACCCCGGCGACGAGCACACAAATGAGAAAAAATGCCTTTATCGCTGTGTCACCTATGATCAAGCCCCAGATCAAGCCGGCCGCCAGGAAGCCATTGTACAATCCCTGATTGGCCGCCAGTGTCGCGGAAGCCTTCGAGTATTCGGCGGTCATTTTAAAAGTTTTCCGCCCAAAGGGATGGTCCCAGAAGATCATTTCGAGCACAAGGAAACCCAGGTGCAGGACGGCCACCAGACCGATCAGGATATTTGCAAGAATCGTCATGTTGTTCTCCAGAAAGCTATTGCTGCTTTTTGATATATCGGGGTGCCAGCAGCCAGAGGACTAAGAGGATCAGCCCGCCTGCCATGAATGGCACAGGCGCGCCCAGCCATTGGAAAAGCGAACCATAAAAGAGAGGTGCCACGGCATTCGCCGCGCTGTACGCCGAAGCAGAAACACCCAGCATACCTCCCACTTCGCCCGGGCTAGAGGCTTTTGAGATTAGGCTGTTGACCGCCGGGTGCAGGACCCCCCCTCCCAGCGCTGCCGGGAAACTGGCCAGGATAAGCCAGGCGATCCCCAGCCAGCCGCGCATGGATTGGTCAGGCAGGTCGATCCGGATGCTTTGCAGGGAAACACGCAGCGCGCCCTCCCCGGCCAGTCGATCCAGAACCTGGGCCTGGTCATACCAGGGGACAGGGATGCGCGGCGTGAGGGCGGTTCCAATCAGGCCAATCGCCAGCGCCGAAACACCCAGGATCACCAGCCAGCGGTCGCCTTTCTGCCTGGACCAGCGCCCGACGAACCCGCCCTGCACGATGACAATGAATAGGCCTGCCAGCACGAACAGGCCCGTGGTATCACGTGCATCCATGCCGAGCTGGGTAAGCGTGAACAGGGAAAAAAGCTGTTCGTAGCCGCCAAACGCCACCTGGTAGAAGAACATCAGCAGGATCAGAAATCCAATTTGCGGGCGGCGCAGGGCGGAGAGCAATGCCGTAAAGGAAAAAGGCCTGCGAGCGGAGGCGGAGGGCGAATCTGCAGTTCTGGTCTCGCGAAACCAGAACACGGTCAAAAGGATGGAGACGAAAGAGAAAAATGCCGCAGTGAATGCAACCGCCTGGTAGTTTTGCCCGGTCGCGGCGAGGACGATGAAGGCGATCACCGGACCCAGGATAAATCCCATCCCGAAGGCTGCGCCGATCAGGCCCAGTCCCTGGGTACGGGTACGCTCATGGGTGCTGTCAGAAATGGCAGCCTGCGCGGTGGCAATGTTCGCGCCGGACAGGCCATCGATGATGCGTGAGACAAATAACAGGAAAAGCGTATTGGCAAAGCCAAGCAAAACGAACCCTGCCAGGGTTCCGATCTGACTGACGACCAGGACCGGCTTGCGGCCAAAACGGTCTGAGAGGCGGCCAAGGATCGGGGCGCCGAGGAATTGCATCAGCGGGTAGGCAGCCTGCAGGACGCCGATCACAATCGGGGTGGCGCTGAACCGGGCCGCATATAACGGAAGTAATGGAATAATGATCGAAAGCCCAAGCAGGTCCACGAACACAATGACAAGGATGGGCAGGATGCGTTTGAAGTCGAGCTTTTCGGCGGACTGGGCAGTGGATACCATACCCTTATCTGCTCAATCCGCCCGGCAGAATAGCAATGCCGATCAACACCAGGCCAAGGGAAGCAACGATGAGAAACAGATTGTTGCGAAAGCGGACAGCGTCCTGCGCGTTTTTCCAGCGTGAAGACAGGTGAGCGACGACTGCAGCAACGATCATGATCAAACCATGCTCCAGGCGGTATCGCGGAAATCCGGCTCCGGTAAATCCATTCCATAGCAGGAAGATAATTCCGAGTGCGCTCTGCAGGTCCAGCAGCCCGCTGTATCCAGCCATCAGACCACGATCCATTCCTTTGAACGGACTGCGGGCCAGCCAGCCCAGAAGAAATTTGGCAATGGCGATTAAGGCCACCAGCAGCACCAGCCAGCGCAGACCCGAATGGGCCATAAGAAGGATGTTCATGATTCTCTCCTGAAATGGTATGATTATTCCTGCAGCATCCCGGTCAACACAGGCGCAATGGTAGCATAATTTGCCCTGTTTTTAGTACTTTCAGGTGATGCCCTGTAAATCCTTATAGGTAATTTCCTTTTATTAAATTCGTTATGTTTCGTATGAGTTCCGAGAGGCGCGTCCTCCCCGAAAAATGGATGAAATTATTATGCATGGTGGGGGCCATTTATGCAATCGCCGTGGCAGCGTATATCTTTACGGAAACCGGAAAACCCCTGGGATCCAGGGATTTTCATCAGTTCTGGTATGCGGGCCATTTCATCATTCAGGAACGCGATCCCTACGAGGCGTTTTTTGCCAAGGAATCACCCGATCTGCCGGTCCATTATGTGGACGGCGTAACCGTGAACCGGTACCCGGTCGCCCAGGCAGACCTGGAGATCACCCCCTCTAATACACCGGCCATGCTCCTAATGCTAACACCGTTCTCCTACTTTTCGTGGGAAACGGCAAAATGGCTGTTCCTGATGATCAACCTCGTCCTGATGCTGGCGACAGCCTGGCTGGCGCTGCGGCACATCCCGTTCGCCGGTGTGCGGCTTACACCTCTCGAGGAGTTCTTTATCCTTCTCATTTATTTCGACTTTTCGGCGACCCGCATCGCCATCGAAAACGGTCAGACCACCCTGTTCGTCTTCCTGCTCATGATAGTCTCATTGATCTTTTCGAAACGTGCCTGGTACATCTCGGGGATCGCGCTGGGGCTGGCCCTCTCGAAATATTCTCTGTCCATTCCCATCTTTCTGTTCTTCATTTACAAGAGGGAAATACGGATCCTCCTGATGGCTATCATGATTCAAATGATCGGCATCCTGGGGGTCGCGGAGATCAGCGGCGGGACACCGGCCAAGATCATCATCGAAAACGTCATGTTGTTCTTCCGCCTCTTCGACCAGCCCGGCGTTCACCTCTCCAGATGGTTCGAGTTCATCTCAGACAATCCTTTCCTGTCGATCGTCCCTTCCCTGGTGATGACCGTCCTGGTGTTCATTCCGATTTTTACCTGGACCCAGAGAAAAAAGCCGGTAACGTCCCGCCAGGAGGAAGTCCTGGATTTTCATGTGCTGACCGTGCTCTTTATCTGGACGATCCTGGTCGCCTATCACCGGCTGTATGACACGCTCATCCTGATTTTCTTTGTCATCCTGATCTTCAAGGGATTGAAGATTCCCAAGCTCTGGAACCTGGCGGATGGCGGACGCAAAGCCCTGCTGGCCTTTATGGCAGTCACCCCGCTTATCTTAATTTTGCCCGCGCGTATTGTCGATTTGCTGCTTCCGTTTTATTATGGAAGAGTCAGCGATGGGATCACCACCATCCTGCTTGTGATCATGCTGGCCATCTCCATGTTCCTGCTCTGGCGCTATCTGCAAAACATGCAGGTGAAGACCATTCACAAGGAAACGGAAATCGATGAACTACGAAACAATCCTCACAGAGACACGCAGCCGGGTTGGGCTCATCACACTTAATCGCCCGAAGGCGATGAACGCCCTCAACAACCAGTTGATGGTCGAACTTATGGATGCGCTGGACTCCTTTGACAGGAACGATGACATCCGGGCCATGGTCATCACGGGGAATGAAAAAGCGTTTGCCGCCGGGGCAGATATTAAGGAAATGGCAGATAAATCCATAACCGAGATGATGGACAGCGACCACATTGCCGTGTTTGGTCGGATTCGTACGATACGCAAGCCGGTCATCGCCGCGGTCTCGGGTTGGGCCCTCGGCGGCGGGTGTGAGGTCGCCCTGTCGTGTGACATGATCGTCGCCTCCGACTCTGCCAAATTCGGCCTTCCGGAGGTTACGATCGGCGTCATCCCCGGGGCAGGCGGCACACAGCGCCTGACGCGTGCCGTTGGCAAG
>DATAKV010000137.1:0-1970 GCA_036261375.1 Anaerolineales bacterium | reverse complement strand
GGAGGGAACAACATCGAACCCGCCGCCCGGCAGGAGCATGATGCCCGCTTCCTTCGCCTGGGCATCCATCGCCGCCAGCGCCTCGAACCCGGGGATCTCGCCGCTGATATCCACATAATGGCGTTGGGTCCGCAGGCAGGCATCAGCCATGGCACGGTGGGTATGCACAAACGGGCCCGCGCAGTGCAGGACAGCGTCCACTTCCAGCAGGGCGCGATCTAGTTTTGCACTTTCATCCAATGAAAAGGCGCGATATTCCAGATTGTATTGTCCCGCCTGGGCGCGCAGCTGCTTCTCATCCCTTCCGGCCAGGATGGGACTCAGGCCTTCTCTTGTTGCCAGGTCCACGATCAGCTGGCCGGTATATCCATAAGAGCCGTAAATCAGGAATGTAGACATAGTCCTCGTTTGAACGTTTTAACATGCGAACGTTACAACCGTTTTGCAAAATGTACCAGCCGGTCGACTTCGTAATATCCCAGCCGCTGATGGACCTGGATGCCGGATTCATTGTCGATCCAGGTATCGGAGGCCATTTCGGCACAGCCTTTTTCGCGCGCCCAACTCTCGGCGGCGTGCGCCAGGTCACGGCCAATCTTCTGGCCGCGCGCCTGCGGGTCCACATACCAGGCTTCGATGTAGCCGACCGGTGAGGTTTCACAACCCTCGGCCACATCGCGCAGGCCCACCTCGATGAAGGCAGCCAGGTGACCCTCCGCCGTCGCAGCGACGAAGACAGCTTTCCTCTCATCCGCGAGCAAACGGTCCAGGTCCAGGGACAGGTAATCCAGCGGCGCCTCGGGCCACAGTCCCTGGCGCATATGGAGCCATGCCTGCTTATCATCAGGTGTGGCGCGGCGGATCGAAAAACGCATGCACCTCCAACAAAATAAAAAAGGCCCTAAGGGTATTGAAAACCCTTAGGGCCTTGATTGTAAACTACTCCTCTTCACCTTCCCCTTCACCGTTCCGCTTGGAGAGACGGTGGTCGAGCATCAACACGGCCGTGCCGCGCTCCTCGATCATGCGCAGCTTGGCGACCAGTTCCACGGCATTCTTTTCCTCCTCCACCTGCTCGCTGATGAACCAGTGCAGCATCACCTGGGCGGCGTAATCCTTTTCCTCCAGAGCCAGGGCATACAGTTCATGGATCGAGGCAGTCACCTTGGCCTCGTGCTCGGCAACCTGTTCGGCCACCTGGAGGTTCGACTTCCAGTCGGTTTCCGGTGCATCGATCGCCTTCAGGTAAACCCGTCCGCCGGCATCCAGGATATAGTTGTAGAACTTCATGGCATGCTCGCGCTCTTCGTCTGCCTGCAGGCGCATCCAGTGGGCAAAGCCCGTCAGGTTTTTATCTTCGAAGTAGGCAGCCATCGAAAGATAAAGATACGAAGAAAAGAATTCCTTGTTGATCTGTTCATTCATTGCTTCTTGCATTGCTTTTCCAATCATAAGAGCCTCCTTCGGTTGATTATATTCGTTTTGTGAAATACAGGATCAGGACAACAGCGGCATGCGCGGTCTTTCAACCTGATGAGCATGGCGGCACGTTACTGGCCGTAGACAAACAGGTCATTCAGCGACTGGCGATGAATGTTGAATCGGATCGCATCCGCAAAGATCGACGCCACCGAGAGGATCTTCAGCTTCGGGTGTCTCTTTTCCGGCGGGAGGTAGACTGTGTCGGTCGTGACGATCTCACTGATCTGCGGTATCTCGGCCAGCCGCTCGAGACCGCCGCGGGTGAAGACGCCGTGCGTGCAGATCACGATCATTTCCTCGATGCCCTCGGCAAGCAGCATGCGGGTCAGCTCGTGGATGGAGCCGCCGGTGGCTATCTCGTCGTCATAGATCAGGGCGCAGCGGTGGCCGCGTACCTGGTTCCCCACCAGCCCGCTGATCCGCACCTCGGAATCCGATATGCGCTCCTTGTTCCCGGCCGCAATCGGCAGCCCCAGAATGCTGGCAAA
>DATAKV010000180.1:0-6061 GCA_036261375.1 Anaerolineales bacterium | reverse complement strand
GGGAGCAGTGAGGCGGTTCATGGCTTGCCCTATTTCCTGCGGGCAAGGTCGCGTGCCTGCTCGAGCAGTGATTCCTCATCTGCCAGCCGCTCGATCGTGTTGCCTAAAATCCTGCGCAGATCGCCGACGGTCAGGGCTCCCAGCTGTTCGTATGTATGAACCCCGGCCCCGTTCAATTTGCGCTCGATCACCGGGCCGATGCCTTTGATGACCTTTAGATCATCCGGAGCTGCCTGGGCGGCAGGCTGCGGCTCCCCGCCGGCAGCGTGCGAAACCCTGTCTGCCGGTGCAGGGGCGGAGCTATGCAGCGCCTCTCTGGTCCCGTAGCGCCTGCGCCAGTAGAAGTAGTCGATCAGCCACTCGATCAGCCAGCCAACCAGCACACCCAGAATAAAAGTAAACAAAGTGTTCACGTCGCCTCCTTGTCAAATTGGTATTCCTGTTCATCCCCGTTCGAAGTGCGGCTCTTTCATTCTATCACCGTAGTATCGCCACAACATCCGGAGCGTGGCTGACAATCATCCTGTCCACTCCATCCAAACGACAAACACCAGCAATACCTGGCTGGTGTTTGTCAATAGGGGTGGCGCCAGAACAGGGAGGATGGACCTGCGTATCGACGCACCCGGCGGCAGGAAAGAACAGCCAAGGGAATTCCCGCAGGCTACTTCCTGGTGTTGATCTCGGCCAGTACTTTCAGGACCATCTCCTCGGTCACCCCGGCCTGTTTGGCCTGCGGCATCGCCAGCAGGGATTTCAGGGTCATGCCCTTGGCCAGGCCGATCATGGGGTTCTTCGATACGCCGGGAGCATAGCGCTCCAGCGTTTCCACCGCGTACGTGTCTTTCAGGATTTCACCAACTTTAGTATCGAGAGTGTATGCCATGTGTTTCTCCTTGTAGAGTTGAAGATATAAGACAGACCAAAAACCGGGTCTGGTTAACAACTATTTTTTACCGGGCGGCATCTGAGCAGGTAGCCAGCGCCAGTCGGCATAGAAAAGCGAGGCGACGAGCAGGATCGGGAAGACGAAGAGCACCAGGTTGGGCAGGGCACGGATGTCGCGCACAAAGAACAAGGTGAATGCCGCCGCGGCGATCAGGAAGGCGACAAACCCCACCACGGGCCGCTTCCAGGCCAAAACCAACAGGGTGAGCATCAGGATCGACGGGATGTTGTGGATCAAAAACCCGGCCAGCAGCTCGAGCGGGGGCGCTTGCATTTCGAACACATCCAGCGAGAACAGGCCAATGAAAAGGATGATCAGGATGGCGGCGGCACGCGGGGCCCAGTGAATGATCTTCGCCAGGCGGGGATCGATTGTCCCAAGGGTCGAGCGCTCACGCCAGCCCATCAGCAGGACATAGACCGAGCCGTATAACAGCACCAGCGGGATGGAGAGGATCGGGATGTTAAGCAGGTGCATCCACCAGTCTGTTGTCCCCGGTTCGGCTGCGATGTTTACATAGGTGAAGGCTGCGAGGGTGAAAAGATAGAGAAGAACAAGAACGATGGTCAGGTTCCGCTGGAAATGGTATACACGCGTGTCCATGACAAAGCCTCCTCGCCCAGGGTGCTCAAGTGCAGGGTACAACCACACCGAAACAGACTAGCATTAATATTGTAGACCGTTCTAAAGGAGGATTCAAGTCACATTTGTCACATCGTGCAGCCAGGGAGGCAAGGAATTACTGCATGCACACACACTCGGATTTCAAAACGGGTTTTCCTTCCTGATGAGGAAGGAAAACCCGTTTTGTATTACTTCGGTAAAGCTTTACCTGAGAGATAGCGCATCTCTCAAGCTGCCAACAGGTCGTTAGGGAGACTCGTAGGCTCCAATATCACAGTGGGCGCCCTGGGGCCGGGCGATGCCGCGCTGGTCCGTTGCCGGGCAGGCTGCATCGTTGGCGGCATCGATGGCCGGGCTGCCGGCTAACAGGGAATGTGTGAACGTGGGTCCGCCGTTGTCGGCCAGGGAGCCGATCATCGCCGCACCATTGACCAGGTCACTCCCTGCCGGGTTGCAGCTGTCATCCTGGACCAGGTTGTTGCCGCCGGAGACCACGTTCCCGACAGTGCCGGAGGCGAACTTCTCGCAGGCATACCACTGGTTGCCGGTGATGATCGTGTTGGTCAGCGTGAGCGTCGGCACGAAGCTGCCGCCGAACTGGCCGATGAAGAGCGTGGAGGGGGCCCAGTCCGGGGCGATGTTGTTGGCGATGGTAGAGTTTGTGATCGTGATATTCCCATCGGTCTGGAAGATGGCGCCGCCATGCCAGCCCGTGGACCGGTTGCCGCTGATCGTGCTGTTGGTGATGGTCATATTCCCCAGCGAGCGGATGGCGCCGCCCACATCGTTTGAGACGTTGCCGCTGATCGTGCTGCGGACGATGGTGGTCGTGGTGTTGAAGAACGAATACACACCGCCGCCCGACCAGGCTGCCTGGTTCCCCGTCACGCTGCTGTCCACCAGGTTCAGGGTCGCGCCGTCGCCGTTATAGATCCCGCCTCCGCCCTGCCAGAAGTCCCCGGCGTTGGTGGCCATGACGTTCTGCGTTACATTTACATGATCCAGGCTCAGTGAGCCGTTGTTGAGAATACCGCCGGCCAGCTGGAAGCCAAACCCATCTTTGACGGTCAAATGTTTGATCGTCGCAGTTGTGCCGGCGTTGACGATGAAGACGCGGTCGGTGTCATTGCCGCTCAGCGCCAGGCCGGGCGCAGCAGAGGCGTCGATGGTGACATCCCGTCCCAGGGTCAGCGGACCGGAGAGCAGGGTGATCGTCTGCCCGGCCAGGGACGGGGAGAACGTCACCGTCCCGTCCCCACAAACGCTGTTCAAGGCCTGGCGCAGGGAGCCGGGGCCGCTATCCGCCGGGCTGCTGACCGTCACTTCGTTCGGGCAGCTCACCCGCAGCTGGTCGAGCAGCACCGGCTGGGTCAGGCCGTCGGGAATGATGAAGCGCACGGCATGGACCTGTGTCAGGTCGAGCGTCAGGCCGTCTTCATTCTGGAAAGCCGAGAAGGGCAGGCTGATCTGCTGCCAGCCTGAGAAGTTATCCGTGAAGGAAGCCCGGAAGGTTACAGGTTTCGGTTTGGACTGGTACAGGCGGACATAATCGACCGACATGCTTTGCGGGAAGGTCGTATCCTCCCCGACCGTGCCGCCGAAGTTGCCGCCCACAGCCACATTCATCAGGATGAAGAAGGGATGGTTGAAGACCCACTGCTTGCCCTGCATGAAGGGATCATCGGGGGTGGCGGTGAAGAAGGGAATGCCGTCGATGAACCAGGTGATGTGGTCCGGCTGCCATTCCACGGCAAAGACGTGATAGGCATCCGGTACGGGCTGGCCCAGCTCGTAGACGCGGCCGTAGCTCTGCCCACCCGAATAACCCGGGCCGTGCAGCGTGCCAAAGACCTGCTCGGGCTCGCGGCCGACGAACTCCATGATATCGATCTCACCGGTCTGCGGCCAGTTGACCTGGTCGATGTCGGTGCCGAGCATCCAGAAGGCCGGCCACAGGCCTGCGCCCTCGGCAACCTTGATGCGTGCTTCGATCCGCCCATAAGCGACTTCGAAGCGATCCTTGGTCAACAGGCGGGCCGATGTGTATTCGCACGGCCCGTAGTAACAGGTCAGCGAGCCGTCAGCTTCCTCGGCGGTGATGTTCAGGAAGCCCTGGCCGTCTGTCGAGACGTTTTCGGTGCCGGCAGTGTAATACTCCAGCTCACTGTTCCCCCACCCGGGAATGCCATTGACCGTTCCGTCGCCCACTTCCTGGCCCCAGACTGCGGGGTTGGGCGCTGTTCCGGCCGCGGTGTTGAACTCATCGGACCAGACCAGCTTCCAATCGGCAGGAGCGCCGACCGGCGAACGGTTATTCTCCAGGGCGACGCCGACCTGCTTGCTGCTGTTCCGGCCGTAATACCAGAAATTGATACCGTCTGAGGCGCTCCAATCCTGCCCGACCGGGAAGGTGCGGCCGAACTGGTAGGAGCCCCGGCCGTTCTGCTGGACGGCCTGCAGGACGTGCTCATAAGCGCCCTGCCCCGGCAGGGCCAGGGCATCGCCGGCTGCGATCTCAGGGATCGAGAAAGCCGCCTTTCGATCTATCTGCCACAGATACGGCCAGGTCTCGAAGTCGTCCAGCAGGTAGGGATCGAACGATTCGTTATCCAGGATGGCCAGGCGGGCGATCGGGGGCAGTCCGAGCGCAAGGCCGCCGGTTGGGTTCGAAAGCTCGAGCAGCACGCCGCGCTCCCCTTCATATTTCTGGTTGTCTATCGTCTGGATCGTGAAGGACTGCAGCGTGGTGTTGGGAGGGAAGGTCAAGGTGCCGCTGACCGGGATGTAATCGCGGTCGGCAATGGCCGAGCCAAAGCTGGTGGTGTAATCGACTGTCACAGGATCGGGGGATGGTTTGCTGAGCCGGGCCGTGACCGTGGCCGTCGTCCCCTCCGTGAACCTGTAATCGATGGCGGAAAATCCGACGGTCAGCGGGCGGACCGGGGCTACGCCGTAGACCATCACGTTATCCACGTAGTAGGTCTGCGGTGCGGGCGTGGTGATCGTGCCCAGCGCCCAGCCGTGGACCTCGGTCAGGCCGAAGCCGTCGTTGGGCGCACCGTTGCCGATCTCCTTGCGGTGCATGTCGGCGAAGGGCAGCTGGATCTCCTGCCAGCCGCTGAAGTTGTCGATCACGTCGATCGACCAGCGCTCGGCATCGTCACGCGTAGAGCCGGGGTTGCGGTTGTCGAGCACGTCTACGAACATGGTCGTGCCGCTGTTGTTGCCGTACAGCCAGAACGAGATGCCCTCGTAGGCGCTCCAGTCCTGCGGCACCCAGGTGTCGACCGCCTCGTTCTCGAAGTTATGCACGAAACCGGCGAAGGAGACGACGTTCAGGTCCATCTTCAGCACGTTGTTGGGATCGCCCGCCCCCGGCACAGGTGCGGGAGGTGAGGCCGTGGTCGAGATGGCCACGCTGCTGTTGGGATCCTGGAAGGTCACGAAGCCGATCGCCGAGCCGTCCCCATCCGTCCCGGACGGCAGGCCCCCCTCGAAGTCGTCCACCAGCGGCAGCGCGGCGGCCAGCGCGGGCGAGACAAGTGCAAATGGAGACATCAATACATTGATAAACAGGCTCACGATAAGGAGTACGGAAAAGGCCGAACGTTTTTGTTTCATCCTGGGTCTCCTGGTTGAGTTTGGTTTCGAATATTCGTCGGGGAAATGGGGATCTGGTATATCTCTGGCTGCTGCTCCTTGTGTGATCGGGATGTCTATAGGATTATAAATAGTATACGTGATTTTCTTCCCCCACCAAGTGCATACGTCTATAAGAAAAGGTTACATTTTTCCTCTTAGCGCTGCTCGGGGATTACGCTGCTTCTGCCGGCAGACCCGCCTCCCGCGACGGGCTAAAGCCCTCGCTCAGCACATGGAAGCGCTTCGCGCTCCGTTCCTGAGCCCGAAGGGCTTCCACGAACTGCCTCACCAGTACCGCCCTGGCCCGGATCGCCAGGACGGGCAGGCACAGGTGAGGCAGGGCTTCGCGACATCGTACTCGCAGAGTAAGCACCCTGTGGGTCAGCCTGCACCGACTTCCGTCCACAAAACTACACTTGTATATCTGTGCGCCGTTGCGCCCCTGGAACCGCTTGCATATCCGGGGCAAACTGGGTACACTGCCAGCCTGGAGACGCAAGGAAAATGAGCAAGATAATTTATTTTGGCAACCTGCCGTTCACCACCACTGCTGCCGACCTGACCAAGCTCGTCAAGCCGCACGCCGAGGTCATCAGCGCCCGCATCGGGCTGGACAAGAAGACCCACAAGAGCCGCGGCTTTGGCTTCGTGGAAGTGCCCGATCCATCCGCCAGGGCAGTCATTCTCGCCCTGCATGGCATCAAATACCACGGGCGCGAGCTCAAGGTCAACGAATCGGCGCCTCACCCAACTCGCAAGGACCGCTCCTGGAAAGACAAAGACCGCAGGGAATACGAGGAAGTCTTCGAGGAGTAGACACTTCTTGACTGCTACGGACGAACCAAA
>DATAKV010000128.1:0-2166 GCA_036261375.1 Anaerolineales bacterium | reverse complement strand
GGCCAAACGGACTTTCTCCTCATGCTGGGCTTCATGAAGCTGCCCGGAGAAGTAGCTGACGATCTGGGTGAAAGTCTGCTGGTAAGGAGTGAGTGGGTGATCGGAAATATACAGGCCGATCAACTCCCGTTCCCAGTTGAGCATTTCCCGCCGGTCCACGTTGCTGATGTCGGGCAGGGTGATGGATTCGGTCACGCCTGTTACTGCACCGAACAAACTCATCTGTCCCGCTTCGGCCGCACGGAAGTGGTTGCTGCTGATGGCAACCAGGCGGTCCAGGGAGGCAAGCAGAGCGGCACGGTTGCCAAAGCAATCCATGGCTCCGACCTTGATCAGGCATTCCAGAACACGCTTGCCTACCGCGCGCAGGTCGACGCGGCGGGCAAAATCGTTGAGGTCGGTGAATTTGCCGTTCGCGTCCCGCTCGCGAATGATCAACTCGACCGCCGCCTGGCCGGCATTCTTGACCGCGCCCAGACCAAAGCGGATATGAGGTTTGCCCTCGATGTCCTCGATATCGAAGTCCCAGCGAGATGCGTTGATCTCCGGCGGCAGGACGGGCACACCCATGCTGCGTGCATCCGCCACATACAGGGCCACCTTCTCGGTCTGCCCGGCTGAAGCGGAAAGCAAAGCCGTCATATACTCGGCCGTGTAGTGGGCTTTCAGGTAGGCCGTCTCGACCGCGATCACCCCATAATCCGCGGCATGCGATTTGTTGAAACCGTAACGCGCAAACTCCTCCCAGTCGCTGTAGATCGCTTCGGCTGTCTCTTTATCTATCCCCTGCCTGACTGCGCCATCCACGAATTTCCTGCGGTGCTTTTCGATCTCTTCTTTCTTCTTCTTCGAAATAGCCTTACGCAGTTCATCCGATTCGGAAGGAGTGTAGCCCGCCAGTTCCACGGCGGCGCGCATAAGCTGTTCCTGGTAGACCGGGATGCCATAGGTATCGCGAAAGATCGGCTCGAGCATGGGATGGCGGTATTCCACCTCCGCTTCGCCGTGCATACGGGCGATGTAATCGGGGATGAAAGCCATCGGTCCCGGGCGATAGAGCGCAACCATGGCGATGATGTTGTCGAGCGACTTGGGCTTCATCTGGACCAGCCAGCGCGTCATTCCGCCGCCTTCCACCTGGAAGACGCCGGCTGTCTGGCCGTTACCCATCAGCTCAAAGGATTTCGGATCGTCAAGCGGGATGTTATTGAGGTCGAACTTGATGCCATGCCGCTTCTCGATCATGTCGCAGGCTTTGGCCATCACGCTCAGGGTGATCAGCCCGAGGAAGTCAACCTTCAGCATGCCAAGCGAATCGAGGATACCCATTTCGAACTGTGTAACCGTCTTGATGGGCGTCTCTTCCGAATTCGACGTTGGGCGGTGCAGGGGCAGGTATTCGATAATCGGCTTATCGGAGATCACCACACCCGCCGCGTGAGTTCCCGCGTTGCGGACAGTCCCTTCCATTTTGGACGCGGTGTCGATCAATTCCCGCAGATGCGGCTGGCTCTTATAAATATCCTTAAATTCAGGAACGGCCATCGCGTCTTCCATCGTGGTGTTGCGCCCGGAAACAAACGGGACAAGTTTTGCCACGCGGTCCACTTCAGGGAGCGGGATATCCATGACGCGGGCCACATCGCGCAGGGCGGCCTTGGTGCCCATCGTACCAAAGGTGATGATCTGGGCAACCTTATCGGTGCCGTATTTGTGCACGCAGTAATCGAGCATTTCGGCCCGGCGGTCATCGCGGAAGTCGAGGTCGATATCGGGCATGGAGATACGGCCGGGGTTGAGGAAGCGCTCGAACAGCAGGTCATGCGCGAGCGGATCCACCAGCGCGATCTCCAGCACGTAAGCGACGATCGAGCCCGCCGCCGAGCCGCGGGCGTTGTACCAGATCCCGTTCTCCTTGGCATGCCGGCACAGGTCCCACACGATCAGGAAGTAGGCATTGAACCCCATCTTGTGGATGATGCCAAGCTCATAATCGAGCCGTTCGCGGACCTGCTGACTGTCGGAGCGGTTCCCATAACGAAACCGAGCCCCCTGCTCGCACAGATAGCGGAGATAGGTCTCCGCTGTGAACCCATCCGGGACAGTGAAATCGGGCAGATGGTAGTTCTTGAAGCTCAGGTCTACGTTGCAGCGCTCGGCGATGAG
>DATAKV010000115.1:0-4818 GCA_036261375.1 Anaerolineales bacterium | reverse complement strand
CGATCACTCGCTTTCTGCTGGAGATGTCTGCGGACCCTCCCGGCGAAGCGGATTTCAACGCCGCGCTGGCAGAGCTGGATGCGGTGAAAAAAGGGGAGGAGCGGCTCGGCGCGCACCTGCGATCGCTGTACCAAACCTCCTGCGAAAAGTGCAGTCAGGTCATCCAGGTGGACTCGTTCCTGTGGCGCAAGGGGGAGAACGTGCCTTATGGCCGTACCTACTCCTGTCCACACTGCGGAGATTCGGGCGAGCGAACGATGACGCGCGAGGATGTCGAGCGCGTCAAAAAGATCACGGCCACCGACTCGCTGCATCGTTCGCGCGCCTTCGAGAGAGTCGCGGCACTGAGTGACGAAGACCGGGTCTACGTCGAGGAGGCTATCCAGTATTACCTGCCGCGCCCACTGTATTTTTTGACCACGGTCATCAACCGTATCGATTCGCTGAACCTTTCCCCGGCGCGCAAACGCGCTCTGGCAGGTCTGCTCCTGGTGGCATGCGATATGGGTAATACGCTCTGGGGACATCCCTCCGAGCGGCCGAGGCCCAAACAACTGAACATCCCGGGCCAGTTCCGCGAGCACAACCTCTGGAACCAGCTCGAAAGGGCCTCCGGTTTGTGGAGGAGAACGGCGTCCGAAGTCGCCTGCAGCCTGTGGCCCAATAAAATTCCCGAGAGCGGGGGCATCTGCATCTACGACGGTCGTCTGAAGGAATTGGCGCGCGAAGTCAAAAAGGAGATCCCCATTGCAGCGGTAATCGGCTCGGTGCCGCGCCCCAACCAGGCCTTCTGGACCCTGTCTGCCCTGTGGGCGGGCTGGCTGTGGGGACACGAAGCCGTGGAGCCGTTCAAGGTCGCCCTGCGCCGCCGCCGCTATGACTGGGCCTGGAATGCGACTGCACTGCATGCAGCCTTTTCACACCTGTTCGATCTGCTGCCGCTGAACACACCGTTCTTCGGCCTGCTCCCGGAAGCGGAACCCTCCTTTTTGACATCCACGCTGAGCGCGGCCAGCGCGGCGGGCTTTGACCTGCACTCCCTGACCATGCGCACGGAGTCCGACCCGATCCAGCTTTCGTGGCGGCGAGGGGAACACCTGAAGCGTGAGACGAACGAGGCAGACGGGGAGGAGGTGCGTTCCGCCATTCAGGCGCACCTGGAAGAAAGAGGAGAGCCGGCAAGTTATCTGCACATCCACGGCGCCGGGCTGCTGTCCCTGGTCGAGTCTCACTCCCTGCGGAAACAGGACCAGGAGTTCGATGAAACTTTGCGCGCTGTTCAGGCGTTAATTCAGAGTGCCCTGGAAGAGGATTCCCGTTTCGTACATTATTCATCGGGTGAAAGTGTCGATACGGGATTGTGGGGATTGAACGGTAATTCAGGCCTGGCTGAGTCCCTGGCCGATCGCGTCGAAGTGGCCGCTGTCACGTTTTTGCAAAAGAATCCAGGCAGCCTCTATCTAGAGATCGAGGATGACCTGTACCCGCAATTTCCGGGGCTGATGACCCCCTCCAAGATGATGATCTATGCCGTGTTAAACTCATATGCAGAACGGATCAAGGGCGCCTGGACGCTTCGTCCCGAAGATCAGGCCTCGGCGCGGCGCAGTGAGCTAAACACGGTCCGGACCATGCTCGAGACGCTTGGTAACCGTCTGGGCTATTCTGCCTTGAAACAGGAAAAAATGATCTTATGGCAGGAGAACGGCCGGACCGCATACGCGTTCCACGTTCTGGCTTCGGCGTTGATGGGGCGGGCCCTCTCCGAGATCCCGTTTCCGCCGCAGCAGTCCATGCTCGTCCTGCCCGGAGGGCGGGCTTCGCTCGCCAGCTATAAAATCCAGCGCGACCCGGCCCTGGCAGAACGCTTAAAAAAATACCGGGTGGTGAAATACCGGTTGCTGCGCGCGCTGGCCGAAGCTCCGGCGTTGACACGGGAAACGTTCGAAGAACAGCTCAACAGCGATCCGCTCGAAAAACCACGGTTACAAATGTTGATGTTCTGATATCCCAGCGTATCGTCTCGGATCCATGATAGTTCACCCATCGTATCCACGAGGAAAGACAAAGGAGGCAGGAATGATCCGGAGAATGCTCTTGATCGCTTCACTAATGGCCATTGTGCTTGCCAGCTGCGGCACACAGTCACCCACCGAAGCGGCCGTACCCACATCCACGGAAACCCAGGCGGTTGCTGCCACAGAGCTGCCCGCCAGCGAAGTGCCTGTCTCCCAGGAGACACCACTGACCCCTGACGAATCAGGCACATTAACAGCAGCGCCTACGGACACGCCGTCCACGCCCACGACTCCCACAGCCACCCGGCCGCCAAACGATCCCAGCTGCACCAACAGCGCCTCGTTTGTTGCCGATGTCACGATACCGGACAATACCAACATCGTCGCCGGGACGCCTTTCACCAAGACCTGGCGGGTCAGCAACACCGGGACATGCATCTGGGCCTCTGACTACACGCTGTCTCATTACTCTGACGAGGCGATGAGTGCGCCGCCGTCCGTGCCTCTGCCTCTCACCTACCCCGGCCAGACCGCCGACATATCCATCGATCTGGTCGCGCCAACCGCGACCGGCACGCGTCGAGGCAACTTTGTCATTAAGAACCCGGCCGGCCTGATCATGCAGGTCAACGAGGATTCGCGTCTGTGGCTGATCATCAATGTCACCGCAGATCCCGCAACACCGACTCCACCTCCAACGACCTCGGGGACAGCTGCCCCCGGAGCCACAGCTGCAGGAACCGGCCTGCTCACATCCACCTGCGCTTTCTCCTCAGAGCCGCAGAACATCACCGACACGCTCCAAGCCATCAACAAATACCGCTCGGATAACGGACTGCCCCCCTACACGATCAACTCCCAGCTGGCCCGGGCTGCCCAGTCCCATGCCAACGACATGGCCTGCAACAGCCTGTTCGGCCACACCGGCTCGAACGGTTCAACTGTTCAATCGCGGGTGACAGCCAGTGGATATGTGTACTCGTTCACGGCGGAGAATGTTTATGGCAGTTATCCCCCGCTGACAGGCCAGGGTGTGGTCAACTGGTGGATTAACGATAAGACCGACCTGCGTCACGGCCGCAACCTGGTCAGCGACACGTTCACCGAGATCGGTATCGGTTATTCCTTCTTCGACAATTTCGGCTACTACGTCCTGGTCTTTGCCACGCCATAGCTTTATTAAAAAGGCTTTAGCATTCCAAAGTAGAATCTCTGCATGAAACTGCTCCGCTTATCGATCCTGCTGGCGAGCCTGGTCCTTGCCTCGTGTGTAAACGTTGTTCCCCAGGTAGCGACCCGCACTCCGGTTCTCTTCGTCACCTCGACGCTGCCGCCGACCCGGCCCGGCCTGTCTCTGCCGACAGCGACCCCGCTGACGTCCACACCCGATCCATCGATTACGACAGCGCCCGGCACGACCACGGCGACGACCTCCGGCTCGACCCCGGCCGCCGGAGGAACCTGCCAGGATAGTGCCGTGATGATCGAAGATGTGACCATCCCTGACAACACCCAGATGACTCCCGGCCAGACCTTCACCAAGACCTGGCGCTTCCTGAACAATGGCAAATGCAACTGGAACGGATACACGATCGCCTTCTTCGCCGGCGATCGGATGGGATCCCCCGACTCGGCACCTGTCCCTCCCGCCGAAGCCGGCAAGACTATCGATGTTTCGGTCAATCTGACCGCTCCCTCCGCCGATGGATCCTACACCGGATTTTATGTACTCAAAAATGACAAGGACGAAATCCTGCCGATCGGCACGGAGCAGTCCTTCTGGGTCAAGATCCTGATTGGGGACGCTGCACCAGCGCCGCTGACGACGCCCTCCACCAGCGGGACTCCGGTGTCCACACCGAGAGGTCCGGCGAGCTGTAACTACTCGACCAGCTCTGCCTACATTAACGAGATCGCTGCGCTGATAAACGGCGCCCGCGCCGAAGCGGGACTGTCCCAGCTTTCGATCAACGCCCAGCTGACTGCCGCCGCCCAGGCGCACAGTATCGACATGGTCTGCCACAATCTCCTCAGCCACACCGGTTCTGACGCCTCATCCCCCAGCCAGCGCATTGCTGCGGCCGGCTATGCGGCCTCTCGCTCCTCCGAGATCATTTACGGCAGCGGCTTCCCGCAGACCGCCTTCGAGTGGTGGATGAACGACCAGGTCCACCGCAATGAGATCCTGAATCCCGCTGTCACCGACATGGGCATCGGCTACGCCTACAGCTCCCAGACGGCCTATGGGAGCTATTACACGGTTACGTTTGGCAGCCCGTAGTCTATGCTATACTTTTAGAGTACAGTAAGCAAGGAGCTAAAATGTCGATTTCCGAAATAGAACAGGCGATTACAGAACTATCACCTGAAGAACTGGCTCGATTTCGCGCCTGGTTTGATGAATATTACTCGGAAGTATGGGATAAACAAATAGAAGACGATGTGAAAGCTGGACGCCTCGACAAGCTAATTTCAGAAGCAAATGAAGAATACGATGCCGGATCAAGTAAACCGCTATGAAGCATCGAACCTTGCCTCGCTTCTGCCAGGAGAGGTGCGCAAGCTAGCAGACAAGAACTTTGAGCTTCTAAAATCGAATCCTTATCATCCATCACTTCATTTCAAGAAAGTGGACGATCATAGAAAAATATGGTCAGTCCGTATCGGTGTACAGTATCGAGCTCTGGGTATGGAGAAGTCGGATGGCATTGTGTGGTTTTGGATCGGCTCTCATGGCGATTATGATAAGCTCCTGTCATGATCAATTCTACTTTCGCCAAAAGTCCTTTACCAAGGCGAC
>DATAKV010000113.1:0-6209 GCA_036261375.1 Anaerolineales bacterium | reverse complement strand
CCTGGTGCGGCGCGGTGTGACGCCGGAGATCAATGCACTCTCCACGGCCCTGCTGGTCGGTTCCATCGGGTTGGTCGCCCTCTCGCTGGCGGCGCAAAACGGTGGGCCGATTTATACCCGGGCGATGTCGATTGGCACGGGTCTCGGGCTTGGGCTGTATGGACTGTTCAGCCTGCCGGCCGTTTTCTCAGAGTTCACAATCGGTAGTTTGATCCTCCGTCTCGTGCTGCTGATAGGCGGTTTCTTATGGATATGGCGCTCCTATCCATCGTTCCGTGAAGAGTTGAAAGAAACCAGAGTAAGCGGCAGAGTGCTGGCATGGCTGGCGGTGGCCATTGTCAGCATAGCCGTCTCTTTATCGGCCTACCTGCTCTTATCTCTATAAACCTTGAAAAGGAGGTGATGCCCGGTCGATTGTCTGTTTGCCGGAGGGCCATTCCGTTTGTAGGTGGCTCAGAGTTGAAACAAAACATAAGGAGAGAGAAATGAAAAGAACGCTGGTATACATCTTGTTGCTGGCTGCCCTGCTGCTCGCCGCCTGCCAACCCGCAGCGACGGCTGAGCCCACCGAGCCGGCTGCAGTGCCGGGTGGTGGCGAAACTACCGACCGCTGTGGGGATCGGTCACAGCTGGCAGATGAGATCTTCCTGTACACCTGGGTCGAATATATCGATCCGGCAATCATGGAGCAGTTCGAAGAGGAGTGTGGCGTCCAGGTAACAGAGACCAACTTCGACTCGAATGAGACGCTGCTTGCCACACTCCAGGCAGGAGGCGCGGACTATGACATCGTCGTCCCCTCGGATTACATGGTCCAGATCATGGTCGATGAAGGCATGCTCATGGAGCTGGACTGGAATGTGATCACCAACATCCAGCACATGGACCCGCTCAACGTCAACCAATATTTCGATCCGGAACAAAAGTATGTGGTGCCTTACTTCTGGGGCACCTCCGGCTTTGCGGTGGACACCAACGTGGTGACGGACGTCGTGCCTTCGTGGAGTATGATGTTCGATCCGAACTCCCCCTACTGTGGCCAGATCAGCATGCTGGACGATCAGCGTGAAACGCTGGGTGCGGCGTTGATGTACCTGGGCTACTCGATCAATGACACTGACCCGGCCCACCTCGAAGAAGCTAAGAACCTGCTGATCGAACAATCCAAGTGTGTCAAGGCCTATGACAGCCAGACCAACGATGATTTGATCATCTCCGGTGAAACCGTGCTGGGCCACATCTGGACGGGTGATGCAATCCTGGCTGGTCTGCCAGATTATGGCGGCCGGGAAGGGATCGAGTATGTGATCCCGGAGGAAGGCTGCACCATCTGGCAGGATAACATGGCCATCCCCGTGGGCGCGCCGAATGCCTATACCGCCATGGTTTTTATGAACTATGTTCACGATCCTGAGATCGCGGCCCAGAATGCCGAGTACGTTGGCTACGGTACGCCGAATGCCGCCGCCAAGGAATTCATCGATCCCGATATCCTGTCCGACGAAGGCATCTATCCGCCACCGGAAGTCGCCAGCCGTCTGCAGTGGATCGAGGATGTCGGCGATGCGCTCGAGCTGTATGACCGCATCTGGACCGAGTTCAAGGCATCCGTAGGCAGTAGCTAATAAGTCTACAAAATGAAAGTAGGATACTCCCGGCTGCTGCCGGGAGTATTTATTTATAGCAAGCAGCACTAATGACGATTTGGATGTGATTAGTGATAAATGATGCCGATTCGGCATTACATACTTGAATTATATGCCGAATTGTTATAATATATATTTATGCAAGACAAGACCGGCATTCAACAGTTCGATGGGCTGGATGAAACCGATGTCAGGATCATCGAAGCCCTGCAGAAGGACGGACGGGTTGCCTTCGCTCAGGTTGCCGAGCAGCTGGGGGTATCCCCGGGAATGATCCGCCAGCGTTATAACCGTCTGGTCGAGCAGGGGGTTCTCAGAGTGGTTGCCATTACCAATCCCCTCCGCATGGGCTACAAGACCATGGCCATGATCGGCATCCGGGTCGACGGCAGCAAGCTCCTCGGTGTAGCCGAAAAAGTATCGAGACTCGATGAAGTCATCTACATGGTCATTTGCAGCGGGCGCTTTGACATCTTTGCCGAAATCGTCTGCCGTGATCACGAGGATCTCCTTCGTTTTATTACTGAAAAACTTTCCACGATCGACGGCGTGCGCGAATCGGAATCCTTCATGCACCTGAAGATCGTCAAGGAGGTCTATTTTTAGTCGTACTCCGCGAGCCAATAAGGACTTGTTACTCTAACTCGCACCCTGCGGGTTATAAAACAAATGGAGAAAGGAACTATGAAACTACTACTTGTGGGAGTAGGAGGAGTAGGCGAGGCAATTGCAGCGATTGCAAAGCCAAGAGAGTGGGTGGAGCAGATCGTCCTGGCAGACTACAACATCGAGCGGGCAAGGGAGGTGCAGAAGAAGCTGGGGGACGAGACGCGTTTTCCTGTTGAATTTATCGATGCCGGCAGTCAGGAAAACATCGAGGCGCTGGCGAAGAAATACCATGTCGATCTTATTATGAACGCGGTGGACCCCAACTTCAACAAACAGATCTTCGATGCCGCCTATCACGTGGGTGTGACCTACATGGATATGGCCATGACCCTGTCCGAGCCGCATCCGGACGATCCCTTTCACAAACCTGGAATCAAACTCGGGGATTACCAGTTCGAGAAAGCGAAAGAGTGGGAAGCGAGAGGCCTGCTGGCCCTGGTGGGGATGGGCGTGGAGCCCGGCATGGCGGATGTATTCGCCCGCTACGCCCAGGACCATCTCTTCGACGAGATCGATGAGATCGGCATCCGGGATGGCGCCAACATTACCATCGATGGCTATGAATTCGCCCCGAACTTTTCGATCTGGACCACGATCGAGGAATGCCTGAACCCGCCGGTCATCTGGGAGCAGGACAAAGGCTGGTTCACGACCGAGCCCTTCTCCGAGCCGGAGGTGTTCGATTTCCCCGAGATCGGCCCGGTGGAAGTGGTCAATGTGGAGCATGAGGAAGTCCTGCTGATCCCGCGCTGGGTAAAGACCCGGCGTGCTACCTTTAAATACGGTCTTGGCGACCAGTTCATCAGTGTGCTGAAGACCCTGCACATGCTCGGCCTGGATAAGAAGGAAAAGATCAATGTCAAAGGTGTGCAAGTCGCGCCCCGGGACGTGATCGCCGCCTGCCTGCCGGACCCGGCTCACCTGGGTGAAAAGATGCACGGCAAGACCTGCGCCGGGACCTGGGTCAAGGGCTGGAAGGATGGCAAGCCGCGCGAAGTCTATCTGTACCAGCTGGCCGACAACCAGGAATGCATGCAGAAATGGGCCTGCCAGGCCGTTGTCGCCCAGACGGCGTTCAATGCAGTCATTGCCATGGACCTGCTCGAGCATGGTCTATGGAAAGGAGTGGGGGTGCTTGGACCTGAGGCCTTCGAGCCGGAACCATTCATGGAGAAGATGACCGGGTATGGCTTCCCGTACGGCATCCGGGACATGAGCCGGGAGGCAGTCGCTTAGAAGAGATAAAGCGGACAATCAGAAGAATGATTGTCCGCTAATTTTTTCAAGGAGGCAAAATGGACGGTTATCAATATTCAGGCTTGATTATCGGTGGCATTGTTGTCATCCTGATTGTCAGGATCATCATCGGCTACTGGGCATCGAAGAAGGTCCAGACCACCAATGACTATGTGCTGGCAGGCCGCCGCCTGCCGATCTGGATGGCCGCGCCCTCGATCATGGCCACCTGGTTCGCCGCCGAGACGCTGATGGGTTCCAGCTCCGAAGCCTACAAGTACGGCCTGCAGGGTGTCATCTTCGACCCGTTCGGCGCGACGATGTGCCTGGTGCTCTCGGCCTTCCTGGTCGTCCGGCTGGCGCGGCGGGCCCAGTACGTCACCATCATGGATTTCTTCCAGCACCGCTACGGGACCGCCATGTCGGTGATGGGCTCGGTGGCCCAGATCATCTCCTATTTTGGCTGGACGGCGGCGCAGATCGTCGCCGGCGGTGCCATTCTCCAGGCGCTGCTCGGCTGGCCGCTCCAGGCGGGGATGGTGCTGGTCGCGACCATTGTGACCCTCTATACCCTGATGGGTGGCCTGTGGGCCGATACCGCCCTTGACTTCATGCAGATGTTCCTGACCTGCATCGGTCTGCTGATCATCTTCGGCGGCATCCTGTGGGCGGTGGGCGGCCTCGACGCATTCCTCAACATGGCCGGGGCGCAGTACACGGATTACCCGTTTGCCATGGCGCCGACAGCGGAAGAAGGCTATTTTGGTTACCAGGGCACTCTGGGCTGGTTCTATTATGCCGCGGCCTGGATGGCGATCGGGCTGGGTTCCATCCCTGCCCAGGATTACCTGCAGCGCACCTGTGCGGCCAAGAATGAAAAGGTTGCGGTCAAGTCGACCTATATCGCTGCGTTCCTTTACATCACGTTTGGCGTGCTTTCACCGTTCATCGGCATGGCAGCCTATTCCGCCCTTGGCCCGGAGATCGAGGCTGATTCAACCCAGTTCGTCCTGATCTCAATGGCGATGAAGTATCTGCCGCCTGTGCTGACCGCCGCGTTTGTGGCCGCTCTGGCATCGGCACTGATGAGCACATCCGATTCGTCCATGCTGGCCGGTGCGACGATGTTCACCGAGAACATCGTCAAGCAGTTCAAGCCCGACCTCTCGGACAAGTCACAGCTCCTGCTGACGCGTCTCAGTCTGCTGGTGAGCGGCATCCTGAGTCTCTACATCGCGATGGTGGCGGAAACGATCTATGAGCTGGCGGTGCTGGCCAACACCTGTATCCTGGTGGGGATGGTCGCCCCATATATCATTGGCATGTACTGGCGCAGGGCCAATCACATCGGTGCAATCTCCTCCTTCCTGACCGGCACGCTCTCCTGGATCGCCCTGACCTTCTTCTATTACCGGCAGACCTTCCCCTTCTGCGAAGGCGACGTGGAATGCGCCACCTGGGATGCGGTCTATATTGCGTCCACTCCGGCTTTTATCATTTCCATTGTGGTCTTCCTGGTGGTCTCCGTGCTAACCAACAGGATCGACCCACCCAAGCCGCTGACCGACATCAACGGCCAGCTAGTGGACATGCGCAATCCGCTTGGCTGGGGAGATCTGAGCGAAACCCCAAAGAGGGTCATGCCGCCGGTCGCAGCCGACGACTGACACGGTACAAGGATTCAGGCCGGCGCCGGTTCGGAATAGTCTGAGACACCGGGACGCGTAGTCCAACAAAATACGCGTCCCGATTGTCCTTTTCGGAAAGGTCAGGTTGTGATTACTCCAACCCGCTTGTATAATGGAGAAAAACTGCACGGAGGAGGACGTCATGCCCTATGGTTATCACGGAAAGATCCTGCACGTTGATTTGACAAACGGTGAGCTGACGGTGGAAGAGCCGGAAGAGGCTTTCTACCGCAAATATCTGGGTGGGAGCGCGATGGGCATGCACTATATCCTTCGCGATATGCCAAAAGGGGCCGACCCTTTGGGGCCCGAGAATGTGCTGACACTGATGGCGGGGGTGGCGACGGGGGCCCCGGTCTCCGGGCAGAGCCGCCTGAATGCCAATGCCAAGTCGCCGATCAGCGGCGGCATCGGCGACTCGCAGAGCGGTGGCTTCTTCCCGGCCGAGCTCAAATTCGCCGGCTTCGATGGCATTGTGATCAAGGGCAAATCCCCGAAACCGGTCTATCTGGCGATCGTCGATGGAAAAGCAGAGCTGCGTGATGCTGCTCATTTGATGGGCAAAAAGACGGGGGAGGTGGACGATATCCTGCACCTGGAAGTCGATCCTAAAGCCGAGATATTACAACATGGTCCTGCCGCCGAGAAGGGCGTCCTGTTCTCTTCCCTCGTGTCGATGTCCAACCGCCACAACGGGCGGACCGGTATGGGGCTGGTGATGGCCTCCAAGAATTTGAAGGCAGTCGCCGTGCGCGGCACCCAGAAGGTCCAGGTGGCGGACCCGGTGGCCCTGGCAAGCCTGCACAAGATGGGACCGAAGATCCTGCCGGATAATCCCGATATGCCCGGCCTGGCCGAGGAAGGCACCGCGACGGTCGTCCTGTTCCAGAACACGATCGGGTCCCTGCCAACCCGTAACTATAATGAAGGCCAGTTTGAGCACTGTGAGGATATCAGCGGTATCCGCATG
>DATAKV010000097.1:0-3639 GCA_036261375.1 Anaerolineales bacterium | reverse complement strand
AGGAAACCGTTGGCTGCATACTGGAATTCTCTTTGAGGCAGAGACCATAGCTCACGGAGGATCACATCCAGCTCACGGATAGGGGGTAAACCGTTGATGGCAATGAATTCCTTCATCAGCTCCTTAAACTGAGGCGATTTGATCCCCAGATACTCGAACTGGTCACGCATATATTTTTTCATCGGCCCGGCCTGGACCGGGTTTGCGTTTTGCTCGAAAAGGGTTTTCAGTGAGGCAACGTAGGGATGCATAGTTTCTCCTTTGGACTGCTGGGGTATGCTCCTGCAAGCCAACGGCACATCCTGCGAGTGCAATGAGCCGTTGGACTCCATAATTATTCTGGTTCGGGTGTATCTTCCGGATCATAAGGCTGGACAAAATTGACCTGCCAGCGGCCATCGCCTTGATCGCTTACGGATGAATAGGGTGTGACGATATGGATCCAGGTCCGGCCTGGATGGAGAGGGACAAGGCTGCCCTGTGCATCTACAAAGTGCATGGGCCGTACAAGGCCGGTCGTCTTTTCCCATTCACGGTTTTCTGTCGACCAGTACACCTTGGATGCCTGCCCATCCCGGAAGAGGTAAGCAAAGTTCTTTTGTCCCAGGGTGAAATCGACTTCAAGCTGGTTGTGCCGGTAGCGGTTGTGCTCGGCCAGGAGGACGATCACATTCTCAAATGCCAGCTGACGCTGAGAAAGCCTGTCGAATGCCGGGACAAGAGATCCCGTGCCGTCGGCAAGATCGGTCCAGCGCAGGTAGGTCCCTGAAATAGGATCATACCGCCAGGCAGATTGAGTGTAGGCATGGTAGTGAACATGAATGTCTGTTGCGGGTGTACCCCCTTCGGGTACCTCCTTTGAAAACAGGTTGCCGGAATAATTGACAGGCTGTCTGGGATTCAGGTTCTCTTCAGCAAGCTCGCGCAGGCGGGTGACAGGCAGCAGCGCGCTGTTGGGCGTGGTCTTGTCGACGCCGAAGACGATCTCGCAGGCGTCGAGCATCTCGCCGATATCCCAGGCCGCGCTGGCATAAACGAGACAGCTGTTCGGGAACATCCGTCCGATCTGGTTATAGGTCAGTCGCCCGGAGCGGATCGGCCCCACATAATCTACAGTTGGGATGTACCAGGGTGTGGCGGTCGCTACGGGGTTCGGGGTGGCGTTCGTTCCCTCGGACAGGAGGAGGCCCGCGTCCCAGTGCGAAGCGGTCGAGCCGGCATGTAAGATCTTTGTCTCGCCGTTGAGGTCCACATCGCTGTCGAGATCGTCGTCGCCGAGGTCCGGTTGTGTGAATTGATAGGAATCTGCTTTCTCGACCTGGATGAGAACATCCCTGCCTGGATGGTCAAATGCATAATAACCATTCGAGTCTGTGCTGGTCTCTTCCAGTAGTTGGCGACTGGTTCCATCCAGCAATCGGACACACACGCCGCCGACGCCTGCCTCCCAGGCGTCCTGGCGGCCGTCGGCGTTCTCGTCGAGCCAGACGCGGTTCCCGATCCATTCTCCCGCCGGACGAATCATCTCCGCCCGCACCTCACATCCCCCGGTGATATTGAGGATCGAGCGTGGGTAGTCGCCGTAGAAGACGTTCATAAAACGAGTCGCCCCCTCGCCGATGTACAGCTCGTAGACCCATGGTGCGAAACCGGGACCTGCCTGCGGCCGGGTCGTGACCGGCATATTGCTGATCGAGACCAGCACGGCGGGCAGTTCGAGCAGGGTTGGGTCCTGCACCGCCCGCCCGGTGAGCGGATTCACGCCGGCCGGAAAATCCTCCAGCTCAGGCCCATAGGGTATGGGCGAAAGACGCGGCTGGGGTGTGGAAGTTAATGTGGGGGTTGCTATCTGCGCAAGAGTGGCTGTACGTTTGGGAAGCGATGTGCCAGTTGCAGTTGGCTGAAAGGTCTGCGGACTGGAGGAACAGGCGGCCAGGATGAGGAAAAGAAGTAAAGTTGCTGCACAGCGCATATCTCGATTATAGCCCTGGGAGGGGTGTCTGCGTCAGGATGTGTTTTCACTCCAATTTTGCGCCCGTCGGAGGGACAAATCGGGCCCGGAACACCCCGGGTGAGACTTCCTCCAGATACGATTCCAGATCAAACAGGATCACCCAGGTGTGACCTGGCTTAAGGGCCGCAGGCGTCCCGTCGAGGTTAAGGAACTGCATAGGCTGGCCCCGTCCTGTTTGCTGCTGGTATTCAGTGGCCCTTGTACTCCATTTGATCTCGTACATCTGACCATCACGTAAGAGATAGGCCTTACCCAAGTTGCCCGGTGCCAGGTTAATGTCGACAATCGTGGGGGTGATGACCTGGTGCTCGGCGAACATAAGGATGATATTCTCGAACTGCAGCTGTCTGCCGTTGAGACGGTCCACAGCCGGGTGTAGGATGCCTGCCGTTTCCATGCTGGATTCATCAATATACCGCCACCAGGATCCCGAGGCGGCATCATACGTCCACTTGGATTGATTGAGCAGAGCCCAGTATTCACGAAGCTCTGTCGCGGGCTGCCCACCTTCAGGGACTGCCTCAGAGAAAAGATGCCCGCTGTAATTGAAGTTGGCGTGAGATTGTTTATTTTGTTCCGAGATGCGTGCCATACGCTCCAGGGCCAGCATGGCACCTCCGCCCCTGACCGTGTGAGCGACAGTAGCACAGACCGGGATCTGGGCCAGTACGACCGGGTCGGCAGAGGCATAGATCAGGCAGCTGTCCTGGTACATCCTGCCCATATATTTATAAAAGATGCGCCCCGAACGGATAGGCCCCACCTCCGCCGCAGGGAGCTCTATCGATGGATCCGGGGTGGGCATGATGCTTGCGGAGGTGACCAACCCAGCATCCCAAAGGAGAGTGGACGTAGCGGAGACGTCGATTGTATCGGTGCGCCCCGAGGCCGGATCTGCGTCACTATCTGAACCTTCCTCTCCCATGTTGTTGCGGGTAAATTCCAGCCAGGCGGGTGCTTCGAACTCAAGGATATACCTTCCATCTTCTACATTGAAAGCAAAATACCCGTTGCTGTCGGTTGTCGTCTGCCGAAGGGTTGACCCCGTTTCATCCAGGAGGTTGACGCAGATCCCGCCAACCCCGCCTTCGCGCGGGTCCTGTAACCCGTTTTTATTCTTATCGTGCCAGATCCGGTTGCCGAGCAGGATCCCTGTTTGGGTCAGCGGCTCGCTGCGCACAGCACACTCGCCTTGCAGAGGGATCTCGGGCTCCGGGAATTCACCATACATAACCGCCAGGTGCCGTGTCGATCCTTCGGTGATGTAATACTCATATACAAACGGTGCGAACGAAAACCCTGCCTGCGGGCGCGCCTGCGGTGGGAAATGGGACACGGAGAGGAGCAGGGCCGGGTATTCCAGCTGAGAGGGATCGGACACGCGAAGTCCCGTCAATGGATTGACTCCCGGAGGGAACGGGTCAGGCCCGTATGTGACCGGCAGCGGGGTCGATTGAGATGTGGGGAAGCCGGTTGGAAGGGAACCTGGATGAACAGTCGTTTGAGTCGTTGGAAGAGTCGTTGAGGATCCCGTTGGGAGCGGTTCGGGAGGATTTCCGGGTTGCGTGGCTATTGAAGTGGGGCTGGTACAGGAGGAGAATAAAAACATGAGCAGTAGGAGGCTA
>DATAKV010000178.1:0-2470 GCA_036261375.1 Anaerolineales bacterium | reverse complement strand
GACCATAACCCGATCCACATGCAGATCGAAACAGACCAGGAGACCTGGGAACAGAAGGTCATTTACCTGGTGTTGTGCAACGGTCCGCGCGAAGGCGGCGGGTTCCTCATCGCCCCTGAGGCGAAGATCGACGACGGCATCATCCACTATGCCATGATCACCGATGTCAGCCGGGCGATGATGTTCCGCATCGTGCCCGAGGTGATGAAGGGCACGCACGGCCGCTTCAAACAGGTCAAGATGGGGACATGCAAAAAATTCTCACTCACCGCGAACCGCCCGCTGTACATCCATGCCGACGGGGAGATCTACTCGGGTCCCGGGTCAGATCTACGCAAGGTGAGCTTTGAGGTGCTGCCGGGCGCATTGAAAGTGGTGAAAGGGTAAGCAGGTAGACAAGTAGACAGGTAAACAGGTAAGCATGGAAACATCTCCACGTGTCTACGAGTTTACATGTTTCCCTGTATACTTAACCGCATGCCCGAGCTTCTTCAGTCCCTGCTCAAACAGGATATTGGACATCTGCGCATCATCGCCGAATTCTGGGGGGTGGAGCTCGAGTCAATCTCGGCCGGCGAGGCGCGCGAGGAACTGTCCGCTTCGCTGCTGGACGCCGAACTGATCGCCGAACTGGTCGACTCGCTCTCCCCTCAGGCCGAGTCTGCGCTGCGCGCTCTTGTCGAAGCCGAGGGACGCATTCCTTGGCCGGCATTCACCCGCAAATATGGGGACATCCGCGAGATGGGTGCAGCCCGGCGTGACCGTGAACGGCCGCATCTGAAACCTGCCTCGACGGCAGAATATTTGTATTATCGCGGACTGCTTGCCCGTGCTTTTTTCGACGACGACAGAGGCCCGCAGGAATTCGCCTACATTCCCGAGGATCTTCTCGAGCAGCTCTACAATGTGTTCGACGAGGAGCCCGTCGAACCGGTGGTAGTCCAGATGCCCACGCCGGCAGGAGAGGCGCTGCGCACAGAAGCGCTCGGCCGTCCCGCCTCCCCAGGCGAAAAAGGACGGGAGATCCCCGCAGACGATTCTATCCTCGATGACGTGACTACCTGCCTCGCCGCCTTACGGATGGGCATGGATTTGGAGTCAAACGGCTTGCCGTTGGTATCGGCGGAGAGAGTCCCCGCCATCCAAAGCCTCCTGACCGCCGCCAAATTGATCAAAAAGGATGTTCCTCAGGCAGAGGCGATCAAGATCTTCCTCGAATGCCCGCGCAGTGAAGCGCTCAAGATGCTCCAGGATGCCTGGATCGAGAGCCACACTTTTAATGAGCTTTGGCTGATGCCAGAACTGATCTGCGAAGGTGAGTGGAGGAACAATCCGCAGGAGACCCGCGAATTCCTGTTGAACCTGCTCGACGCCATTCCCGAAGACAAGTGGTGGAGCCTGGGCGCGTTTGTGCGCGATATCAAGCAGAAATATGCCGATTTCCAGCGTCCGGCCGGCGATTATGACTCATGGTTCATCAAGCGCAAAGCAGATGGCCAGTACCTGCGCGGCTTCACGAGCTGGGAGCAGGTGGATGGGGCGCTGGTCAAGTATTTCATAACCGATGTCCTGCACTGGCTGGGACAGGTGGACCTGTCGGTTGCGGAGGGCGCCTCGGAGCCGACCTCCTTTCGAATTAACAATACACTGGTCACCGGTAAAGAGGATCAAAAAGTACATATCTCATCGCAGGGTGTGATCTCGATCCCGCGGCTGGCTCCGCGGGTGGTCCGCTATCAGATATCGCGCTTTTGTGATTGGGACGCACCGAAGGAGGATGTCTACCGCTACCGCCTCTCGACGGGCTCTCTTGCGAAAGCGAAAGAGCAGGGATTGAAAGTCGAGCACCTGCTGACATTGCTTTCCCGGCACTCAGATGCCGGTGTCCCGCCGACCCTGGTCAAGGCACTCAAGCGCTGGGAGGTCAACGGGACCGAGGCGCGGCTGCAGACCCAGGTCATCTTAAAGGTCAGCCGGCCCGAGGTCCTGGAGGAGATGCGCCGGTCAAAAGCGGCTAAATTTCTGGGCGAGGCATTGGGTCCCACAACGGTGATCGTCAAGGGCGGAGCCGTCCAGAAAGTGATGGAGGCCTTAATGGAGCTGGGCATCGTCGGGGAAAGCCAGATCGGCGAATAAATAAGGCTCCCTTGCTTTAACGTTTAAAGGCTGGTTTAATCGGCGTCCCATACAGGACGTCGTTCTTTTTTATCTCAGGAGGCATATGAAATCACTGTCAGGCAAGGTAGCCGTTGTGACCGGCGGGAGCCGCGGTGTCGGCAAGGGAATCGCACTGGGACTGGGCCAAGCGGGAGCCACCGTATACGTAACCGGCCGGACCACGCAGGAGGGGACCGACATCGAGAAGCTGGGCGGCACGGTGTTTTCCACTGCCGAAGAAGTCATAGCCCTGGGAGGCAGAGGCATCCCCATCGCCTGCGATCATCGCGACGATGCCCAGGTGGAGCGGCTC